>CAYWSV010000138.1:0-9008 GCA_964460155.1 uncultured Oligoflexia bacterium
GGCCGAGCGTATCGAAAAAGCTCTTCACACGGTTCTTGCCGAAGGAAAAGCGCTGACGCGCGACCTTAAAGGAACGGCTAGCACCATGGAGTTCGCTGAAGCTATCATTCGCGCATTGAACAAATAAGGAAGACAAGGGCCATGACAAACACAAACGACACACGCTTGATTTCCGGCATCGACATTTTCGTTGAAGCACCGTTCAATGCGGGTCTTCCCGCTCAGATCGGCAACCTTAAACTTTCTCACGTCGCAAGCCGCGGAACAAAACTGAAGGGCGCAGAACTTGAGAAAACCATTTTGGATGTTGGCTGGCTTTGCGCGCGCTACCTCTTCGAGACTCCTGTGAAGCACAGTAGCGAAATCGACGCCGCAATCTGTCAGGCAGTGCAAAAAATCGGTGCTCAGTACAAATGGTCAAGCCTCATTAAGCTCTATTCGCAGGATGGCAAACCCATGTATTCGTGAACTCGGTCATTCACGAAAGCGAAATAAAAAAAGAGTGACGGCAAAACACCGCCACTCTTTTTTTGTTTGTCCAAGAGAACAAACGATCTGGAAAGCAATTTTACATATGCTCGCAGATAGCCTTAGCAAACGCGCTGCACTTCACCTCGCGGGCACCAGCCAACTGACGCGCGAAATCGTAGGTCACAATCTTATCTTGGAGTGTTGCCTCGAAAGCCTTCTCAATAAGACTGCAGACTTCTTTCCAACCCAAATATTCAAACATCATCACGCCACTAAGAATGACGCTACCGGGGTTAACCTTATCTTGACCTGCATATTTGGGCGCCGTTCCGTGAGTCGCCTCGAACACGGCGAAACCGTCACCAATATTCGCGCCTGGAGCGATACCCAAACCGCCGACCTGCGCAGCGAGTGCGTCTGAAAGGTAGTCACCGTTGAGGTTTGTCGTTGCCAGAACATCGTATTCATCAGGCCGCAAGAGTGCCTGCTGAAACATATTGTCAGCGATGGCATCTTTGACCAAAATTTTTCCAGCTGGAACTTGTCCCTGACACTCGTCCCAGGTCACACAGAAATCACGGAACTCCTCAGTCGCGACCGCATAACCCCAATCACGAAAAGCTCCCTCAGTGAATTTCATGATGTTGCCTTTGTGCACAAGCGTGACACTCTTGCGCTTGTTTTCGATGGCATAGCGAATCGCAGCGCGGACAAGGCGCTTCGATCCAAATTCGCTGACAGGTTTAATTCCAAGACCTGAATCTTCACGCACCGTTTTGTTGAAGGCGGTCTTGAGAAAATCACGCAACTTAAGCGCTTCAGGTGTGCCAGATTTGAATTCGATACCAGCATAAATGTCTTCGGTGTTTTCGCGGAAAATCACCATGTCGACTTTCTGTGGCTCGCGCACAGGCGCGGGAACGTTTGGATACCACTTCACAGGACGAACGCATTGGTACAAATCGAGAGTCTGACGCAACGTCACATTCAAGCTGCGAATTCCGCCACCCACTGGTGTCGTGAGAGGTCCCTTGATGGACACGCGAAAATCTCTCAAAGCATCGACGGTCTCTTGTGGAAGCCAGTCGTTATATTTTTGAAACGACGCTTCGCCCGCTGGAACTTCCATCCAGTGAATTTTGCGCTTGCCGCCGTAGGCTTTAGCCACAGCTGCGTCGAACACCATTTGACTTGCAGCCCAAATGTCAGGACCCGTTCCGTCTCCGCGGATAAACGGAATGATGGGCTCTGCTGGAACATTCAACTGCCCTTTTGAATCAACAGTAATTTTTTGTCCTGCGTTTGGCACGCTAATCAATTTATAACTCATCGGGTGACCCTTCCTTCGCGAGGCGGTTTAAACAAGCCCGAAAATCATCGGGTAAAGGAGCTTCGAAAGCAAATGTCCGACCGTCCGCTTCGCTCCAGCTGATGCTCTGCGCATGAAGCATATGCCGCAGTGCCCACTGTGCACACGGATGCCCAATCACGTTATTTGAATAGGTTTTATCGCCAAGTAAAGGAACCCCCAGCGCCTGAAGATGGACTCGAATCTGATGAGTCCGGCCCGTTTCAGGCCGGCACTCGATATAGCTCACCTGAACCGCGTGAAATGTTCTCAGAACCAAATAAGACGTCACTGCTGACTTTACGTCTTTGCCAAATGATTGAGCAGGTCTTGTTGCCCGGGAACCCAAAACTGCCATGTACGTGTTCGACCGCGAAGGATCTTTGCGAATCGGCCACTCGAGTAAACCTTCTTTCCGAGCGGGAATACCAAAGCTTAATGCGTGATAGACCTTCTTTACTTTTCTTTCGGCAAAAAGTTTTTCAAGCTTCTGCTGAGCAAGCTTGCTCTTTGCAATGAGCATTACCCCCGATGTTTCTTTATCGAGACGATGAACAAGATAAAGACTTTCTGTAGAGTATTTTTCTGGATATTGAAGATGCAAAGCATACAAAACAGTATCTTCGCTCGAGGTCAACGTCGCCTGTGAGGGTAAACCTGCTGGTTTATTAATAACAACAAAATCCTCGTTATCTGAAATAATCTCAACAGGAATTCTTTGAACTTCATTCGACGTCAACGGACGTTTTTCATCCCAAAATAATTCAATGACATCGCCCGCCGAGACAATTCTTTTTGCAATAAGAACTCTCTTCTTATTCAGGTATGCTCCACCCCGATCGATGATCATTTTGATCTTTTTGCGAGATAACTCCTGACACAACGCGGCGGCTGCAACGTCAAAACGTTCGCCGTTGAGCGAGGGGGGTACCTGTGCTTTAATTTGGGACAACATAGCGTTCCTCAGGGATGGAGAGACACTTATGGTTCAGGCAAACACTCTTGCCAAAACACTTCGTGCTGCGATTATTTTTTGCATTTTCGGCTCAACCACAGCTCTCGCAGCTTCAAATCATGATACATCCATTCGTGCAACGGCCGAGCCTGATGACGGAATTTCTTATTGGATGGACACCACCTTTCCATATAAAAAAGTTCACGTCCTTCGAATTGACCTCACTCATCCCAAAATCATGTTGCGCTCCTCAAAAAGCAGCGAGCGTGGGCTCACACCCTCTGAATTTGCATCGAAAACAGATGCTATTGCGGTTATTAACGGTGATTTTTTCGATGGCGCACAAAAGACCATTGGCTTGGCTATTGGACAAGGAGAGGTTTGGCCCGGAAGTGCAGACACAAAAGAATGGTCCTTTCTGGCTTGCGATAGTCGCAACGACTGCCTGATTGACCCCTACAACAACGTCTCTGCACCCAAATCAAATTGGACATCTGTCGTGGGTGGATGGCAGATCTTACTTGATCCTAACTTTGAGTGGATGCCACTGAATGACACTCAATGTGGTGCCTTCTGCACAACTGAACATCCGCGAACAGCTATTGGCCTCAGCGCGGATCGCACGCTTATGTGGTGGGTTGTTGTTGAAGGACGACAAGCTCAGCTGAGCGGACTCTCGCTCGCCAACATGACCCGAATTTTTAAGAAGCTCGGGGCCGAGTGGGCGCTCAATTTGGATGGTGGAGGGAGCTCAGGACTGATTCTCGACGGCCGTCGAATCAATGGCCGCCCTGCAAACGAACCACAAGAACGCCGTGTCGCAAATTGTCTGGCTATTGTCAGACGTCCCTAATTTCCGAAAGAAAAGTAAAAGATTCAAAATCAGTTATTTGGTTCAGCAATAAGTGCTGTGAGATCTTTTGCGAAAGAGGTCTTCTTGTAAAATTCAGTTTGCTCGGCCTCTGTTCCCTTGATCCTGATTTCAATCAAAGAACCAACATCAGGACGGCCAATCAACAAACGCTTGTTCGTACGTGCAATCATTCCAAACGGTGTCTTTCCAAGATTGCTCACTCCTTTGTAAATCGTTTGTGGACTTGTGAGTGAGGTTCCATCGAAGTCATAACGAACAACGTAGGGCGCTGATTCGTGCTGATAAAGAACATAAATCTTGCCATCTGGTGTTTGAACAATATTCACAGCTTTGTGCTGCGCCGTAGTGTCGGGGCCCTGTGAATAATCGAGTGAAGATTTGCAGTTGACCGCGCCATTCTGCACATTCAAAATATTGATACGCGTTGCTGTACCACTGGTCAGAACGGCAAGAGAAGAGCTCCCGCCTCCTTGAATTAGAAGTGACGAAGTCACAGTTCCCACGGGGCAAGCCGTCGCGGCTGCAGATGCAGCAACGAAGAAATCCTCAGCACTCAGACCTCCGTCTGTATTGTACCGAATGCTCTTTATGCCATTGGCAGTCTGGGCGTGGAGAACGTTGCTTTGCAGACCGATCACCAGCGAGTTCGCGCGTGCCCCTTTAAAGGCCTCTTTGATTGAATTCTCGGAACCCCAAGCTTTGTTTTTGACAATTGCCGATTTGATATCCAGCGTGCCGATGGTTTCCTTGCCAGAACCTGGATCAATAAAAAACATGAGCGTTGAAGCATCAAGAAACTGAAAAGCCGTAATAGGACCATAGTCGAGACCCGATTCAACGAGGTCAACGGTCATCGACAAGCGCCCGGTTCCATCGAAGCGCACGGCAATGGGACCACCACCATCTTTAGGATTCGAAGATAGCCAAAAGGGAACCGCCGTTGACTCGGGAATCTCGGTTGGAGCCGCTGTCGGTGTTGCGGTTGGTGTCGGGGGTGCTTCACTCTTTTTCGTGATTTGACCGCAGGAAGCCCCAATCCCCAACAGACTCGCTGCCACAACTGCAGGAACAAATGAACGAACGGAGATGGTCATTTTAATGCCCCTTCCCTGCACATCAGATCGCAGGCTCTTGAAGATCGACTCCCCGGCCGACATCGGAATCCAATTTTTCACGCCCAAAGATCTTCCATGCAGACAACACACAAACGGCAGAGAAGATGACTGTAATAAGAAAAAACAACGGATGGATGAACAGAGCCATACCCAAACTCACCAATGCAAGTGAGCCACAGACAATCAAATTCGTCATAACTTTATCTGTGCTAGACAATGGCAGCTCAGCTTCTAAAACAGCCAATGAATGACCCTGAACCAACAACCTCCGCTCTCGTGCGGTTGTCATAAAGCGGAATGGACTTTTAGGTGCGAACGAATAGCGCACGACCCAAAACGGCAAATGCACAAGGTGAATACCAACAATCTCAATTTCGGTTCGATGCTCGTAAAGAGTACCAACTTTCGTCTTGGCAATACGCCGATGATATTCCTGAATCTGATCTTTCGCGCGCGCGATTGCAGAGCTTTCTTTGACCTGAACACCAGAGATTGTAAGCCCGTTTGCATGGTCGAACTTAAATCCCTGCCGCGCATCATACACACTCGCTGATGCCGCACCTTTCACAACACCCAGCGTTTCGTCGAGAGGAAATCCGTCCCAGTCAACCAGAACATCTTCTTTGGGGTGATGAAGTCGCTCGAGTCCCCAGTGTTCCTTGGGTGACCTGCGCGCTAAAACAGACCACCGGTATCTGCGACTGAACCGGCTTTCTTCTTTAAGAAAGCGCGCACCATACTCGTTCCCCTCGCCTCTGTAGTGGTTCGCCTTTTGGCTGTGTCCACTCCAAAACGTATGCGCTTCTACGGAAATGACCCAATACGGCAAGCTGATTCCGTACGAGCCGAGAATTTGAAATTCACTTTTTACTTTGTCGGGGCGGTGATAACGGCTGGTAATCCAGTCGTAAAATATACCCTCAACCTGTTCACGGTCGAGTCGGTTGGGAACGATAAAATGATCGCCAATAATGTCCTTGGCACCTTCCTCGAGGTCGAGAATAAAGCCAGACGAACAGTACGGACAAAGATGAATGTAATCATCTACGTTATATTCAAACGATGCGTTGCACGCTGCGCATGATACCTGAAACATGCACCCACCCTTGTTGGTTCAGACTCATTCCAAGGATAACGTCTGTGGGTGTACTAAACGATGTCAACGACTCTGCGGATGAAAAAAGTGCCTCAAGTTTTCGACGAGGCTGAGGGCGTGTGTGGTCATGGACGATGAATCAGCGGAGTTTTCGACGATAAAATGGGACTTGCTGCGGCGCACCTCGTCGCCCACTTGAGCGGAAAAAATTGCCGAAACAGTTTCATCCGAGAGACTTCTCGACTGAGCAAGCCGGCGACGGCGGACCTGCTCATCGGCAATCACTGACACGACAGCGTCGAAATCCCTTTCGCGTGAGCTTTCAAAAATCAGCGCCGCCTCGTAAAAAACCCAAACTCCACCAGCGAGCTTGTGAATTTGATCACAAATTAACGCAAATTTCTTAAAAATCGCAGGATGAATGATGGCCTCGAGATCTTTGCGTGCCTGCGCATCGGCAAACACACGCTCGCGCACCCAACTCCGCTGATAAACGGACTGACCATTATCGTCAGTCACATAACAATCGGGACCCAATAGATTGGAGATCTGCTTTTGAATTTCGGGTTGGGTGACAACCTGTGCCACAAGGATATCTGCATCAAAAATTGGATAGCCCAACGCTGCAAGCTCGCGAACCAGAGTGGATTTTCCAGAGCCAATGCCACCTGTAATCGCGATTTTTCTCAGCTGTCCCCTGAGCCGCCCTGTCATTGTGATTTATTTTCCGTTGCGCGGTTTGTTCTTGAACTGATTTTGCCGATTGCGGCCTTGAAAATGATTTCCGCGGTTATTGTTATTATTGTTGTTGTGGAATCGGCGATTGTTGTGACCCTGATGATTGCCGCGCTGATTTCCCTGCATTCCATGATGGCTCAATTGCGGCTGCTGCACGTTTCCGTTCGCATCTGGAGCAACATAACCTGTACGTGTCATCAGATGGCTCGGAGCCGGACGCTGCGCGTCTTCAAAAGCGCGACGAGTCACGCCTTCTGCAATGAGCTCAATAAGAATGTCTTCAGGAAACACTCCTTCCATACGCGCAACCTGACGCACCTGATTCATGAGTGAATAACTCAGAGTCAGCATAATTTGATTGTGCCCGAGCTGCTCGCCAACACTATTTGAAGATTCATCGACGTAGCCCGACTCCTCATCATAATATTGGTCTGCTTCAGTACCCTCGGCATAGCCTTCAGTGTATTGCTCAGCACCGCCTTGAACATCATCTTGCCACACGTTTTCGGATTGAGTTTGAGACATAACGGTGGATTCCTCCTGATGAGAAATGACTGCAGCCGCGGCCGCCGGTTGTACGTTTTGCGCGATTGGTAATTCAGCCTGTGCAGGCACTTCTTCGTCTTGCACGAGGTCTGCGCCAGCGGCTTTTGTTTTACGGGTCGTCTGTTTACGCGGACGGGGATTTGCGGACGCTTTTACACCGCTCTCTAAAAAGTGAACTGAGGTCAAAAACACTGATATAAAACTCCGAGAGGATCGACTGAAAATTGTCCGACAGAAACACTGCTGAGGGTAAAACTCACTGCGGACTGTCAATTATTTCCGATATTCACCAGACAACTGGGGTCAGGCTGCCGAGATGGGCCTGAGAGCGGGTGAAGAACTTTTAAATCAAGGTATTCTTCATGCCACGCTAAGACACTGACACAGGCGCGAGCTAAAGACAAGAAGAATCATTCTTCCAATTTCTCAAGTCCTGCGTACTCCGCCAGAAGGTTGTCAGAATCAATCCAATTTGATTGTACCTTGACAAACAATTCCAGATGAACCTTGCGCTCCAAATGCTTTTCCAGTGACTCACGTGCGGCCTGACCGATGGCTTTTATGCGGCTTCCACGCGCGCCAATCACCATCGCTTTGTGGTTGTCCTTGTGCACAATAACACTTGCCTGAATGACGGTCAGTCCACCCTTGTGCTCAAAGCGTTCAACCTTCACGGCTGCGCTGTATGGGAGCTCCTGACCCAGCTGTCTGAACAGCTGTTCACGGATAAGCTCGCCGCAGACAAATTGCTGCGGCCTATCGGTCAAATCATCCTCGGCGTAAAGCCATGGCCCTTCGGGCATGCGCTGAGAAACAAACTCTCTGAATTTTTGAACATCAGAGGGACGCTTGGCTGAAATGGCTAAGGGCGCATTCAACAAAAGCCGCTCGACCTTATTCTGCTGAGTGCTGTCGCCGCTGCTCGCAACGTCAATGCACGCCTGCATGCGTTGAGTTATAATATCAAGATTTGCATCAATGATCTCGGCCTTGAGCTTGTCTGTCTTTGTTGCAACGACGACAACCGGCTTTTCACTTTGGCGAACAATTTGCGAAAAGAAAGCTTCATCTTCGTCGCGCCAACCCGAACTTGCGTCTACGAGATAACAGACAAGATCAGCATCCTGAAGAACCGACCATGCAGTCGCATTCATCTTCTGATTGAGTTTCGGCAGACCGGTTGTTTTGTGAATACCCGGCGTATCCAAAAATAAAATCTGACTGTCACCTGTCGCACAAATTCCAAGAATTTTGCTCCGCGTCGTCTGCGGCTTCGCACTCACAACAGCCAACTTGGTTCCCAAGCACGCATTCATGAGCGTACTTTTACCCGCATTCGGTTGCCCGAGAAGTGCAACATAACCACATCGCTTCAAAGTCATTTATTCGTCCTCTTGGATATCACTTTCACTGGCATAGCGCTTCAGCATTTCAGCCGTCAGCTCGCCTGATTCGAACATTTTTTGCATACGTGCTGCAACAAGTTTGCTTGCTTCACGTTTATTTATTGCGGCTGCTCTGGCCAACTCGGTGCGTCCAATAAAGCCCGCAACAACGAACTGCGTTTCCTGTGGCGTTGAAATCGTCTTAACAAGTTTATAAACCGGCGGGCGACCGCACACACTTTGCGTCCACTGCTGAAAGCGAGTCTTAACATCAAAATCACCCAGCGTGCGCTCGGCAACAACCAAATCGGCCGCAAAAAGTCGAGACAACCATTCCCATGCATGTTGCTCGCCAGCATCAAGAAGTAAAGCCGCAGTCACGGCCTCGAAAGCATCAGCAAGAATATTTTGTCTGCGCTCCGACTGAAATCCGCCTTTGGCGATTTCGCCTCGACCGAACATGATCAGGTCCTGAAGATT
>CAYWSV010000139.1:0-8917 GCA_964460155.1 uncultured Oligoflexia bacterium
GGGACGTGCTTCCTGGCGGTAACCGACACTAAAATAACGCGAATAAGACAAAGCTCACAAGAAGAGTTTTCAGCTACTTACTTTTTGAAAGAGAAATTGACCCTGGTGTGAGGAAAAAAATACGCAGACAAAAAATTTCGTTTTGGCAGAGCACCATTTTGAGAAGCGATGCTTTTTATTACTGAGGCGGAGGCGGGGATTCTTATTTCGTTTGATAAAATCATAATAATGAATTCTATATATTTTTGGAAGCAAAGATTCTGTGATTTCGTAGCTTGAGATAAAAAGGTCTCTGTAATGATTTCTCCGCAGCCTCATGGTTCACATTACTCCGCATTCGGTTGTTGGCTGATGGCCATACGGGAGGCAGGCTAGCATAACCATAATGCGCTGAAAACTCTGCAAAATAGCTCAAATTACTCCAACCAACTCGATTCGCTCATGAGAGCTCATGATGAATTGAAGTAAATATAAAACTTTCAGATAGTTAACCCTTAAAAATCAAGAAATCCTAAAAATTAACCGATTTCCGCCCAATAACTCGCGGAGAACTGAAACCATGATCTTGAGACTTGCACTAACTGCATCTATTTCCCTTCTGTGGAGCCCAGCAGCCTTTTCTTCGGTCTGTACAGGACAGTCATCCAATGTGTGTTTGGCTCAAGTTGAGTCCTTCAAGTTGAAGAAAAATAAAAATAGTGACTCTCCGACCAGCTCAACATCGGTTCAGAATCCTCTACAAAAACAGGTGAAAGTTTTTGATCCCAATCAATGTCCGAAGTACCCCTATCTCGCGGTCAATTTGCAGAAAGACCAATGGTGCGGTGCATACTGCATTTATGCGCTCAACTGGGGAGCCAAGAAAGTCGGCTTGCCAGCACCATCATTGAGCGTAAATAAAAATGGGCTCGTGTCCGGAGCACAAGCGGAGCCGCACTTTCACAAAATTCGAAATCACGCAATCAGCAGCAAGAAGTGCGACCCTTTCAAAGATGCAAAGTGGCAAGACAGCTCAAAAGCGCCGAGTGAGAGTGACTATAAGTCAAAACTGAAATAGTAAGCTCCGGATGAAGGCTGAAGGCAATACATATTTTCTGGAAGAGCTGGGCGAAGGGATTTATTCCTTTCGGCACGTGCAAACGGGAGAAATCCTTCACGGAAGCGTTGGGCCGGTCAAAGAAGCCCGTGACCTCTACATGGGCTCAAGTGGGCTCTTAAAAAACGCCTCAGAAACTCTCGTTGTTTTTGATGTCGGCATGGGCTGTGGAGCGCAGTTGCTCGCGCTGCTTGATTTTTTAAATTCAGACGATGCCGCATGCAGCAAACTGCGTATTTTTAGTTTCGATTTGGAAAAAAATGGCCTCTCGGCTTTGCTCGCTGCAGCAGATTATTTTCCAAACGTTCAGTCACACAAGCCCTTTATCGAGCAAGCTCTACAATTCGATAAAA
This sequence comes from uncultured Oligoflexia bacterium, assembly GCA_964460155.1. Classification (GTDB taxonomy): domain Bacteria; phylum Bdellovibrionota_B; class Oligoflexia; order Silvanigrellales; family Silvanigrellaceae; genus RFOM01. Next base: position 1,450 of record CAYWSV010000139.1, read on the forward strand.
TAAGTTCGACAACGACAAACGGCAAAACTCTCGAATGGACTTTTGTGGCCGGCGATTTTCGCGAGACACTCGGCTTGCCGCTTTCTGAGGATGAAGGCCTTAGAGCTGATGCAATTTTCTATGATTTCTTCTCGCCTGCGAGTCATCCTTGGTTGTGGACTTATCGCCTGTTTGAAAAGCTCCATACCTACAGTCACTCGAAAACACGACTTGTCACTTATTCAAGCGCAACGTGCGTTAAAGCTGCACTCGCTGCTGCAGGTTGGTATGTAGGCCACACAATCGCAAGCGGTAAAAAAGCAAAATCAATTCTTGCAGCAGGCTCTTTGAGTGAACTAGAAGAACCAATTCCACAGAAATTCTTGTCGACCTTCGAAAAATCCCACAAGCCCTTTTGCGACGCTGAAGATGACGATAGCAAGCTGATGATCAGTTATAAGCTTAAGACACATCCGCAGTTTACTGCGGACTAACGAAGTTAAATGATACAATTTTCAAGAAATTGCATCATCTCGCTACCCTCTTTGGAATCATAGAATCTGATCATCTTCTGATTGAATTCGAGCTTTTTTGAAGCAGGTATGCTCGCAATGTCAAGACCACATTTCAACAACTCACCTGCCATCATTAGCCGTGACGTTCTCTTGTTTCCATCCCAAAAAAACTGTTGAAGCGCACCAAAGAGGAAAAATACAAACGCACGTTCATAATCATCTTCGATGCACTGAAGAGCTAAAACTCCCTGCTCAAAGAGAGATTCTAATTTTTCGCACTTCGGTGGTTTGTATTCGGTTCCAGAGATACCCACTTCGCCATCTCTAAATTCTCCGAGAGTAAGCGCCTCACCTTTGGCTGTGACTTGGTGCAGCTTGCAGAATACGTCCTTTGATATTTCGAAGACTCCATTTTCTACGAGTCGAAATACAAGTTTCCATGCCTCTGCAGTATTTAGTATTTGAGCTTCGTCAGTTAATTTGTGTCCACCAACAGTCACTCCATCTAACAGAGTTTGCACTTCAGGAAAAGTAAATGGATTTCCTTCCAAAAATGCCATGTCGTGCACGAGTCCTGCAATGACCTTTCGTGCTCGAAAAACAGCCCTTTGTGTATTTGCTGTTTTTATACCTTGCGGTTGATACACCCACCGGAAACCCAATTGCTTCTGAATTATCTCTTTATCCAAAGTGCTTTCTCCCAATGCATTTCAAATACACAATGTTTGAGTCATTTGAGATGGATGAAATATAATTGGGTCTGCGTCTTAAGGCAAAAAAATTGAAATAAAGCGATAAAATTATTTCAAAAATTCCATCAAACTCGGACCAAGAACCTTGGCACTTGCATTGAGAGTATATGACAAGGCTGTCTCGGCACGCTTCATATCCAGAGCTGTGGTTACAGGATCCGCTGACTCCAAACTGACGTTGTCCTTCAACGAAAACTCTTCAAGGGTATCGAGTCTTTCGGCTGCGTCTCGAACAGCCGCACGGCGGGCGCCCAACGATGCTGTCATTTCGGCGAGCTGAGTCAGTGCGCCATCCAAACGAGTTGACGCGCGATAAATTCCCTCGACGTTATTTGTTTCAAGAGAATCTTTAAAATCCTGAACAATTTTCAACAAAGGGACATTGTTGCCCTGATCCTTCACGGAAATTTCAAAAATTCTACGACCCGGAATATTGATTGGGCGAAAGGTGTCTTCATCCAGTTGCACGTAAATCAGACCATCATCACCCGCATAGTGTCCATCACCAGAAACGGGAGGTTCGGATGTCTGGAACCCCCCAAAAATATAACGGTCGCCATAAGTCGAGTTGCCCAACTGAACAATCTGTTGAGCCAGCTGCTGAATTTCAAAGGACACTGTCTTCCGTGATCCGGCATCCCAGACACCGTTGGATTGCTGCACCGCAAGTTCTTTTGCACGCATAACCGACTCGGTAATACTGCGCAGAGAGTCTTCTGTTTTACCCAAAAAACCCTCGACGTAATCGTTGGTCCTGCGAAACTGACCAATATTCTCTAGTCGAGTCCGGTTACGGAAAACACGCACCGTTCCGCTCGGGTCATCGCTGACCTGACGCAGCTTGCGCCCGGAGGCTGCCTGATCTTGTGTATCGAGCGCAAAGAAACGGGCTTCATTCAGCCTGTTCTGTGTCGCATCGAATTTCATCCGCTCAGAAACGCGCATGTGAATTCATCCTCACAAAAATCAACGTTTCAGATCAAGAAGCGTTTTAAACATCTCATCTGCCGCAGTAATAATCTTTGAACTTGCGGTAAATAGATGCTGATACTTGAGCATATTCGCTGCTTCTTCATCAAGCGACACACCCGAAATCTGCTCTTTTTGAGTTTGCACATTCGCTTTTACGATTGCCGAAGCCTTGAGTTCGTTTTTAGCTGTCATGGTTGCTGAGCCAAGCGAGGCGACAAAGTTGTCGTAGAACATCGACGTCGTCGCGGTTCCATCGGAAAACATAGGCTCGTTGACGATACGAATCAGTTCATTGACGATGATGTTATCACCGGGAGTTCGGGGCGACACAGCAGACGAAATTGCATTGGGGTCTTGCTGAATGAGGGTTGAGACTGCAATCTGCTGCGCTGGCTCCAAATCAGGATCGCCAATACCTTCGAAAAATTGTCGTCCGTTTGTTTCCGAAAATTCACCGCGGCCAAAGCCGAGACGATGAACCTCATTAAATTTAGAACCAAATGTGTAGGCAATTTCATTCAAGTTATCACGCACAGTTTGTGCGTATTTGTCGCGTACCTCTAGCATTCCAGCAATTTTGCCCAAGCGGAATGACTGAGTTACGTTTGTAGCTTTTGTTTTGCCAAAGTCAGTTACGACAATCTGCGGCTGCTTCGTGTCTGATGCAAAGTCGACACGAAGTTCTGCATTAAAAATACCTTCCACCAACAACTGCCCGCCGGCACCACGAACCGTGTAAAGACCACGGTCATCCTTGTACATCTGAACATCCATCAACTGCGACAACTCGGCCAGAGCCAAATCACGCCTATCTTCAAGGTCGTGAGGTCGCGTTTCATCGCCCATTTGCATTGCAAGAATTTCACGATTGAGCGAACCAATTTCCCGCAGCTTTTGAGTCGCCATTTCGCACGTCACACCTAATTCCTGCGAAATGTCCGTCTGAAGACTGTCGACACTCGAGTGAGCAACATTCAATGTTCGTGTTAGAGAGTTTGCGGTTTCCACCAAGTTGATGCGTGTCGCAGGTTCTTCGGGCATGTTGGCATAATCACGCAACGAGTTGAAAAACGCATCCATGCGAGTTCGCACAGTCGCCGTGAGGTCTGGGTTAAAAAGCCCCTGCAAGCGAGAGATGTTGTGTTCAAAGGCTTCTGCACGTCCGTGGTTTTGAGTTTCACGTCTCAATGCATCTTCGAGATATTCATTGTGAGCGCGCGCAACACGCGCAACTTTGGCACCCTGCCCAAGCACAAGGCTTCCATACGTCGCCGGATGATTGGGCTCCATTTCAGTCCGTTGCCGGCTGAATCCGGGAGTCTGCGCGTTGGAAATATTATGACCTGTGATTTCAATTCCCAAGCGGGAGTTGACCAGCGACTCACTTCCAACGTTGAGGAGGTGCTGTAAGCCCGTTGGCATACTTAAGCCCTCACTCTAACAAATGAAACGCCCTCTCGAACGACAGCCGGAGATACACTGCGGCCGCGTTCGTTGTAGCGTTTGTTTTGGCCTGCTTCATTCTCCAAAAATGTAATGGAGCGTTTGAAGTTGCGGGCCAACGCAACCAAGGCAAGTTTATTTTGTTCAATGCGCGGTTGAGCTTGCAAAAATGCTGACCGATAGTCAGCTGCCAGCGCTTCGACTCCAGACACAGCATCTGCCAAATCTGAGCGTGTTTGTTCATCAATCAAATTTTGAACATTGCGCTGATAAGATTGGGCCACAGAAATGAATTCACTCAGACTTGGAAGCCGTCCACGAGCATCGTAAGCCATCAAAAAACATAGCTTACGCAGATGAACCAACCGCCGCTCTTCGGCTGACTGCAGCCGGCGGACAATTTGATCTTTTTCCGTCACGAGTTTCTCGAATTCCGGCAGCGAAAAGGACACAACAAGTTCCTCCTCGCGGGCAACAACCACGAGAAGCTCCTCGAGCAGAGTCATTTGCAACTGCAGGCATTGAAGAAACTGGGTCAGGATTTTCAGGAGCTCGCTCATCGGCCCTCCTCAATCCCTCAGGTCAATGCAACCTCTGGTTCTTTGGACAGCTCGTCACGAATTGCTTCTGAAAGAATGCCATCAGCAATCTTACCCGCATCCGGACGGTATTCTCCGCGCTCAATCATCGACTTAAATTTTGCGACTTTGTCTTCGCGAACATCTGGAGTTGATTCGACCACCTGACGCGCCAAGTTCAACTCGCGCGCACGAGGCGAAATTTGAACATTCGCAGCAGCTTGTTGAGCTGAAGGTTGTGCAGCTCGAGTATAGGCGTTTGCAACTGAACGTGTCGCCTGCGCACCTTCGGTGGCTTTGGACTCGCCCGCAGTTTTACTGCCCACAGGTAAATTGCCAGAGGGCGGTACTTGCGGCTGCTTTACAGTGTTGACGGCCATACGAAACCCTCCATGAAGTTCAACCTGCACACTAACACTGATGCAGATAAACTTGAGTGGTAAAGCTGTCCCTGCGCCAAACCCACGACAGACCGGAAAAAAATTCCGACAGCGGCAGAGCTAAAACATCCCGACAATCGGGAGAATATTTGCAGAGATAGCATAACCCGAAAGCAGATCGAAGTTAAAATTCAGCCCAAAATTAGAGTCAAAGTAGCTGCGAGAATCGTGGAAAGCCAAAAACCAAACGGACATCCGTCGGGCCTGTTCAGGAATGGCCACCGTTGGAACATAAGACAAAACCCGCGCACCACTGCCGCCGACAAACACAACCAATGGATATTCCTCGGCTGGCCGATCGTCGAATTGGACGTGCGCAACAATACTCCACGGTGAGGGTTCGTCCCCTCCTAGATTCATCTGACGCACCAGTCGCTCGCAGTCATAGAGAATTTCGAAGGTGCTCCCCCCAGCCAACCTGCCTGTTTGAGCCGTTTTCCAGTCCGACCTGAACGCAAGACTATTTTGCGTTGGCTTTTTAAAAACACGAAAAGACATCGGCGGCTGATGCGCACCATCCTCGACCACTTCTCCATTCTGCAGCCACAGAAAGAATTTAAATTCGAGGATTCCGACGTGTGTTTCGTCGAGATCTAGTTGGGCAGGAAATAAGAGCAATTGACCGCTGGTCGGGTCTCGAAATCCTTGGCCGAGAAAGACACTCTGCCAAGGCTGCCCCACCGTTCGCCAACGCAACTCAACCCGCTCGCTGATTCCAGCCCACTGAGTTCCCGCCGACCAGCGGTAGAACACTTTCAGCTTGCCTACCTCAATGAATCGGGGCGGAATCTGCACTCTGAAGGGAGCTTGTAGATATTGACCTGTTGCCCATAATCCTGCGACCCGTGGATTTTCGTTGGTACGGCCGCTCAACACGTCGAGCTCATAAGCCTCGGCACGCAACCCGCCCGTGGGTTCGGAACAGGCTGTCGAAATAACACTTCTAAAAACACTCAAGAACAAAAATACGTAGACAAAAATTCTCAGAGAACAAACACAACTGCGCGCGTTGCACCCAAAAACCTTCACACATCCCTCCTCCGCAAATCATAAAAATCAAATGCTGGAGTGATGTTCGGCCGACTTTAAAAAATCTGCGACGTCCTATTTTTTTAATGACGACAGTTTTTGCTACACACGTGTTTGTAAGCAAGCTGCGCAGCACGTCCTGCGGGCGTTGTCGCGCCACTTGCCGAAATCAGCGAATTGCTGCTTGGTTTATCTGTGGGCGTTCCGGCTGTCACGCCGGCCTCGAGTCCAGAATTTAGTTTTTTCGTGATCCCTTTCAAAGGGTCTGATTGTCCCTGCGCGGCAATGGCAAAGCCAGTCACTGCTCTGCGAATGGGTTTACCGCACTCTGGACACTTAGTCAGAGGAGCTTCGTTGGACCACTGCAGAGTTTCAAAACGACAGCACTCACGGCCAGCAACATCAGGCGTCTCATGTTCAGAAAAGATGGGTTCGTAAACAAAAATGGGCATGAGGGGCCTCAGAAGTTCTCACTGTTCAACCCCAGAACACTATCACTCAGGCCCACTGGTCGCAAAACAGCTCCTCCAGCGACACGCCCAAATACGATGCCGACATCGATCGGCTCAATGGTCGGACTCGCGCATCGTACCAACGCACAAAAGAGTGAACAGCCTGATGGTCTGGACGTCCTTCGGTCCGCAGAAACTCTTCGAAATGTGGAGCTAAAATACGCGCACTGGCCAGCAAAAAACCATGATCTGGTCGACAATGAAAAACATTGGTCGAATTCAAGCGCGCAACAAACCGCTCGGTGTCCTGCAACAAATTTTTATAGAGCTGCAGGAGACTTTGACGAAGGTCTTTGAGCAGTCCCGAATGTTGGCGAAGAGTTGCTTCGTTAGTGACAAGCAAATGCGATGCACCAACAGGAATACCGTATTCACCGGCTCGGGCGGTTTTGTGGATCAACCCGCGGCGAAAACCCATTAAACCTTCCCAGAACAAATTCACTTCGAGCAATGCATGACGCCCTCGGATTAATGCGTCGAGAATTTTATGAGCTTCAATGCGTTCAGCGCGGTCTTCACCACACTCAACATCATGGGCGCAGCTGATATCTTCCCAGCGAGCAAAGGCGGCTTCTGGATGAGCGGCCCCAATCATGCGCCGAACCATAACTTCACAATCATGCCGCAACGAGACCAGAGCCCGACAGTCGCCACCAAGTAAGCTGCCAAGGATGCGGACCGAAGTCTGTGGATGTTGACTCACGTGGTCCAACACCTTCTCCAAACTCACCACACCGAGCTGTAGGACATTCGAGTCCAGCTGCCGAAAAAGCTCGGACGCGTTCAATCGTGTCACGAGCTGTGAACAATTTCGGGCCCGCTCAGGCACGCACCCAGTGCAGTCCTCCTCGGATAAAAGCCCGAGCAACCCCAAGTCCAATCCACCTGTCACGCCGCAAATCAACCGACCGCTCATTCTTAACCCTGAACCTCTTTCCAGAACTTCGGACAATCAGAAGAGCAGCTCCTCTACCCCGAGATGAGGCCTGCGCAAGGAGAAGATTCACCCAGATTCTCAAATTTTGGTAAAAATTGTTAGAAAAATGATTTTACTAGACATTTTTCAAACACTTTTGTTCGGTCACAAATTTCAGGCGAATACCGGATTTGTCTAAAAAACATTCGATGGAGGGAACGATAAAGTTTGGGTTGCTTGACAGGGCCCCGCCGCATGATTATCACTGCCCCGCGTTGGGGAGATACCGAAGTGGCCAACCGGGGCAGACTGTAAATCTGCTGACTTTAGTC
>CAYWSV010000140.1:0-8869 GCA_964460155.1 uncultured Oligoflexia bacterium
TTGAGACGAGTCACAGGCCTTAACTCGATATTTACATGTTCCGTAGCTCGTGGTTGAAAATGATGCCGAGTTTGCATTGCTTGAAAAAGTAGGAGTTGGACAAGAAAATCCGTTTGATTGGTTAAAGGGTGAACCGTTTTCAACTTCAAACACGTATGTCAGCGCATCATTATCGTCGTCGGTCGCTCCGCTGCACGTGACTGACCACGTGCCGGTTCGACCAACTCGGACGGTGTCGGAGCCTGCATTCGCAGTGCAGGTCACATTTCCTTTAGGCGTGTCGTTTTTTGCTGATACATTCAACGTGAAATTTTTACTGCTCGTGTTGTAAGGAGGATCCGGATCTTTCACTGTGAAAGTAACTACGGTGCTTCCGTTTTTATTGGCTGCAGGAGTTATTCGAGCCGAGCAGTTGGGCCACGTCCCACTAAAGGTGACAGCTCCTGACCCAGGTAAAAGTGTTGAATTCGTACTTGAATAAGACAGCAAGCTACTACAAATGTACCGAGCTTTTGTTGCTGCGTCACAGCTCGCGTCATTACAGTCTTGGTCATCAACCCCGACGGTAATATCGACAGATGTATCCTCGTCGATAGTTTGATTCGTCAGTGTACTGGTAATTGTGGGGAGATAGTTTTTATCAGTCGAAGTGAGCTTAAATTGGCGTGAGGCGGTTCCCGAACCGTCGCTGAGCAAGAACGTTATGTGAACCGTACCTGTCTTATGGTCATTGGTCTTTATCTTACCAACACAGTACGGCCAATCTCCAGACCAAGTCACAGCATTTTGATCGTTTACTATTCCAGTAACATCGCCGACCAGAACATTGACTGAATAGCTCAGAAACGCCGATTTGCATTCAAGATTTCCGTCTTTATCATCAACCTTGAACGTGACTGTAAGCTCATCACCTTCAGTCGCTGTTTGCGGGTTGATAGGCTCAATTGTTGGACTGTCGTTCACTGGATTAACAGTGATTGAGATTGTCTGATTTGCTGAACAGTTGACCATGCCTGGATCATTGTCACAGACTTTGTATGACAATGAATCAGAGCCATACAAATTCTCCTTGGGAGAATAGAGAAGTTTGCCTGTTGAATTAGGGAATCCAGCAGGCCAGACAATTGTTCCAAGTGTGGGTGATGAAAGAACCTCATATTTTAATACGTGACCAACGCGTTGAGTGTCGTCTGAGAAAGTTGGAAGTTGGATTTCAGCTGCGCTTGATTGGTCCTCGTTTAAGACGAAACTCGAGTTACCTGACTGTGAGATGTATGGCGAAGTGTTTGTTGAGTTTACCTGAACTGTAAAGTTTGATTTCGCTATCAGTGTTGGATCCGAAGGATCTTTTAATGAAAGCCCAATCGTTACTGGAATAGCTCGAGCAAAATAGGTTTTAATCGCGATTCCACAACTCGTCGACGTTCCACCTGTAATTGCCACATCTCCGTAGGAGCGCGTGGTTCCGACGGTCGTATATTCCGTTGTCACTTTAATCACATCTTGATCACTGCTCGAAGGAAAAATGTCCTGACAGCGCACATCATCATCGAAATCAAATATACGAAAACTGATTGTTTCCATTTGTGTATATTCATTCGCCGTCTGATTACCAATTTGCATGATGAGGGGCATGTTGTTTGGACGCGTCGGTGCAGGGGGTTGAAAAATACTGCCAGTGGATGTTTTTGTAGGAGATGGAGTTGGTTTTGTCTCAGGCGTTGTCACGGTGTCTGGATTCTCAGAAATAGTCGAGGGGACTTCATCTTCTTCCAACGGCGGTGCCGCTCGGTAGCAAGACAATGTGCACACCGATAACAGCAGACCCACACTCAATTTTGTCATCCATGACAACATGAATTTTTCTCTATTCCTTTCATCCTTTTTCGGAAAAATACTCGGCTCGTTAAGCTCCGCCAGCCGTTTTTAGTGAGTTCCGACTGTTTTTGGGTAGGAAAAATTTGCGTATTTTTTTTGCCTAGTTTTCTTGGGAAAAGTGAATTGCAGTTCTAAATGCCCAGTTTTTGACTTGAAATGTTCAAATTTATGCTCTCGATTCCGAATAAAAAATAGAGGTTGTGAATGGAGTCGAAGCGTCCTAAAATTATTGCCCCGAAGTTTTGTAAAAGAAGATATTCTTTTATTAGATTTTTTGCGCTCGTTTTTATCATAACCATGGTATTCAGTGCAGTCCCAGCAAGTGCCTCGGAAGGTGATATTTCCGTCTTTCAAAGAGGTGGAACGACGTATCACCGCGGAAATCTTTCAAGAGATCCCCGGTTTCCGACATATTCTTTGGGCTTCTCTCACGCATTTTATACAAACGTTGGAAAATCTGGTCTTGAGCTGTCCAATGTTATTACGGCAAGCCACTCTATGTTCTACACGCTCAAAACGCCCGAGCTTATGTTTCCGTTAGTCGCGAAAGCCCCTCATCAGATGTTTGAGCCAGCATTTCTCATGAGTGCGTGTCTCTTTGTGTACACACGAGTTCGTCCTTGTTTCGGCGTAGGTGTGTCGTCGGTTTATCTGAGGCATAACGCGCAGAACTATTTGATGCTGTCGGGATTTCCTGGACAGGCACGACTGCAAATTATATTACCTTCGGGTGTCTTCATCGAGGGGGGAGCCACCATTCGCAGATTATCGATGCGCCGCGAAGGTGAGTTGGCCTGGAGCCAAGACGTTACAGGCTTCTTTGGATTGGGTCTGCTCTTTATGAGTCAGTTCTAGGCAACGGATGCGAAAGAGACCGAGCCTGTTAATTCGTCGGGCGAGAGAATCAAACTAGGTTCGACCAGAATCACGACCCGATCGGTTAATTTACCAATGCCAATGAGACATTGCGTATGTGTTTGGCCCCCAATTTCGGGCGCTGCTTCTATGTTTGCAGCTTTGAAATCCAAAACCTCGCGTACGGTGTCGACGATGAGGCCTATCTTTCTCGCCCATAGATCAACAATGATGATGCATGTCTCACGTGTGTAGTTTGTCGATGGCAAAGAAAACTTTCGCCGAAGATCCATAACAGGCATCACTTTACCGCGCAGATTGATGATACCTCTCATGTACTCGGGAAGATTCGGAACATGTGTGATGTCCGGGAGTCCGATGATTTCGGAGACACTCTTAATTGGAACGGCATAGGTTTCGCTGGCCAGTTGAAAACTGAGATAGCGTCCCTCTGCAGCGGTCCGGCGCACCTGACGTTCCACGATGAATCCTCCTGTCTCCACTCTTGTTCTAGGAGTATCGGCAACTGTGGGAAAAATTTCCGACCAATTTTGAGTGATTGTTGTTTTTTTGACATGAGAAATCCCAAAAATACGCCGATAACCCAAGCAACTGATTTGGAGGAGAGCCCGTGGCCGATGGGCGAGAGGTTTTGAGCCTCAGACAATTAGAAGAAGATACTTCTGGGTTCAGCAAAATTGCTGAGTACCTTCGCCGTGAGGTGGGTATCAATCTTGTCTTGTCGCCCAAAAATCAGACCCTTTTGGCAGGACGCATGTGTAAGCTCCTGCCACAACTTGGTCTCGCAAATTATCATGATCTCTACGCAGCACTCGTCACTGGAAGGCCAGCAGTTAAAGAACAGTTTATCAGCGCTGTAACAACGAACACGACGCACTTCTTTCGAGAAATGCCCCACTTTCAGGTTCTTTCAAAAGTGGTCAGCGAATTCGCTCAATCTCCTGAGAAAAAGAAAACCCGAGAGCTGCGAATTTGGTGCGCTGCCTGTAGTTCTGGAGAAGAACCTTATTCCATTGCAATGACAGTTAAAAACAGTCTCCCACCTCTGGAAAATTGGACCGTTCGTATTTTGGCTTCTGACATCGATAACGAGGTTCTTCAGCGCGCCTCTCGCGGTGTCTATTCCGCAAATGTACTTGATAACATCTCGCGTGAATATGCAGATAAATATTTCGAACGCGGAAGTGGTCAATCGTCAGATTTTGTCAGGGTGCGTAAATCTATTCGCGACATCATAACTTTTGCACAATTTAATTTAATGACGCCCAGTTTTCCATTTCAGTATAAATTTGACATTATTTTTTGTCGGAATGTGATGATTTACTTCGACAAGCCAGAGATCGAATCGACAATTAAAAAATTAGAGGCAAGTTTGCGTCCGGGTGGGTATCTGTTTCTTGGACACTCGGAGACCATCATGGGAAGTTCGCCGACACTCAAGTCCCGCGCTGCGGCGGTGTACGAGAAGCTACCAGCAGTTCGGAAGGGAGATGCAGCATGAATTCTTCAATCATACTCGACGAAATGTTGTTGGTTGTCGAAGACGACGCCGATTTGAGAGATGCAATTTGTGAATCTCTCGAGGGTTTGGGTTGCCGGGTGAACTCTGTTTCGACGGCTGAAGATGCGCTCGTTCGCTTGCGTGAGGAGACTTACTTCGCAATCGTCAGCGATTATCGTATGCCGGGTATGAATGGAATTGAATTGTGTCGACGCGCAAAACAGGAATTTCCTCGCCTCAAATTTATTATACTCACTGGATACGCAGACAAAAACACAGTGCTTGAAGGTTTCCGAGTAGGAATCGACGATCTTCTCGAAAAACCCCAAGATTTGGGGCGACTCCGTGATATGGCAGAAAAGTTTGTCCGTAGTCGGGCGGATGAAATTTCAAAGGAACAGGAAGAACTCAAAGTTATACGCAAAATCTTCTGCGATGAAGCAAACGACATTCTGCGTGACATTGAAACTTTTATATTTAAGCTCGAAGATTCGTCGGCACAATCTGATGTCACCGATATTTTATTCCGCAAGGCCCACACACTGAAGGGGTCAGCCGGAGCGTTTCAGGGTGCAGAAAAGATTGGGGCTGTAACCCACGCCTATGAAAATCTTCTACAGGCAATCAAAAAGGGACGGCTCGTTCCGTCTCAGGCGCTGACCCAAGTTCTTTTGCAGGCGTCAGATGTTATCAAAGTTCTGGTTGCCGACTTTGAAAACTTTAAAGAGACGAAAATTAATTTACAGCCTTTTATTGAAGCTTTGAATCAGTGGACAGAAGGGCGGGCGCAAGGAGCGGTCAGCGAACCCGAGATGCAGAGCAAAACAATTGTTCATGCACTTCCAACCACTCCGGGCGAAATCGTGTTTGATGAGGATCTCCAAATTCCCCAACCAAGTGCGATGGAAGCTCTTTCTACTCCGATTGCTTCCGAAGTTCTTCCGAAGCCAATTACGACTGACGCTCTTCCGAAGCCAATTATGACTGAAACACTTCCCAAGCCTATTGTGACCGAAACACCGTCAGTTTCTGACGACGATGAGGATGGTATCTTGGTGAGCACTGAGAAGCTCAATTCGTTTATGGAGCTCTCGGGTGAACTTGTGGTTTTGAAGAATGCCTATCATGCAACAATCAAGCACGTTTCAAAGTTGGCAATTCCGGCGGAGCAAAAGCAGCGTCTCGAGGAAATGAATCAATCCCTCGACAAAATATCAGAACAAATTCAGGCACAAATTATGGAAGTGCGGAAGGTACAGCTGAAAGTTGCCTTTCAAAAGTTCCCGCGAATCGTTCGTCAAGCATCGCAGGACCTGCAGAAGCAGGTTCGTCTCGAAATGTGTGGCATCGATTTGGGTGTGGACAAGAGTATTGCCAAGGCACTGTCCGGTTCACTTGTTCACGTTCTTCGAAATTCAGTTGATCATGGAATCGAAACTCCCCAGACTCGCAGCTCTGCTGGTAAGCCCGGACAGGGCACAATCCGGATTGATGCGCATCAGACGGGCGAACGGATTATTGTGACAATAGAAGATGACGGTGCGGGAATTAACTCTGAGAGAGTGAAGAAGAAAGCTCTGGAAAAGGGTTTGATTGATAAAGAGACCGCTTCTTCTTTATCCGAACAGGAGACCTTTGAGCTTCTGTTTGCTCCTGGGTTTTCAACAGCAGAGAAGGTGACCAACGTTTCAGGGCGTGGTGTTGGAATGGACGTTGTCCGCTCCGAAATAGCGAAGCTCGGTGGTACTGTTCAAATTGAATCTACCCCGGGGCGAGGCACTAAATTAATTCTGACAATTCCCGTTCCAAAAACGGTACTTGTGGAAAACACGCTTTTAGCTGAAAGCGGTGGACACCAAATTGTCATCCCACTGGTCAGTATTTCAAAAATCGCACCCGTCAAAGAGTTGATCTTGTCGAAGGTCGATGGTCGGATGACCTGTCAACACGATGGAACTACGATTCCATTGGGTGACTATCGGTCATTTATTGAGTCACCTTTGCGCGGCAGCTCGCTCGATAAGGTGGATTTTTCTCCAGAGGCTTTGGTTCTTATTATTTCTCATAAGACTCATTCGCTTGCTCTGGTTGTTGACAAGGTTGTCGATCAGCTCGAAGCCGTTGTTCGTCCTTTCGACAACGTCGTCGAGAAGCTTCCGGGATTCAAGGGAACGAGCTTGTTGGATTCCGAACACGTGGCATTTGTTCTTGATGCAGAATCACTCGTTTCAGAAGCCTTTGCGGTTTAAAGGGGGTCGTCATGAACGTCATGCACGATACAAACGATGATAAAAAACTGAAGGGACCTCAGCGCGGTTTTCTGCTCATTCAACTCGGTGAGCAGAAATTCGGAATTCCAATGGAACAGGTCGTCGAGGTGCTTGAGTCCCGTCGATGGAATCCGCTGCCTGTGCGTCGAGATAATCTTCTTGGAGTTGTGAATCTTCGCGGGATCGTTTTTACGATTTATCATTTGGCCTCATTGCTCGGCAAAGGTGACGTCAGTCAAGCAGAGTCGGGGCAGGGATGTATTATCGTAGTCAACGACGGTCGCCGGAAATTTGGTCTCTGGGTTGAGAAGATGCTTCACGTTCAGGATTTTCCTGAGGATGAGTTGCATATGCTCGAGGATTCACAGCTTCTCGTTAGCCATCTGTGTGTCGTGGAGCAAGAATCGATACTGATGATGGACGTGAATCGGGTGGCGTGAATGAAATCTCATTATCTCTTTCCGGGTCAGTACGTCATTTACCGCGAGCCCTGTCTTGTGACGACGATTTTGGGTTCGTGTGTGGCCGTAGCTCTCTACGACCCCGTGAAACGGATATCAGGATTGAATCACTATCTTCTTCCCAAACCCGGTACGTCTGCGGGTTCTGAAAACTTCAGATATGCCAGCGTATCCACGCCAGCCATGCTTGAAGCGATGTTGAGCGTGGGGGCTGCGCGCGAGCGTCTGCAGGCTAAAGTTTACGGTGGTGCGCGCGTTCTTGATCAGCTGAACTTGGGCGAGAGCATTGGAAGACAAAATATCGATTACGCGCTGGAGTTTTTGAAGGAAAAAAACATTCCTATTATTGCCAGCGAAGTCGGCGGCCAAGCGGGTCGTAAAATCATTCTGAATACTTTCGATTTCACAGTCACGCATCAATTGATGGGAGACAAGACTCGAGTATCTATTTCCGGAGGTCATTCGGAACTAATTTCTCGCACGGTTCGTGTCGTTATTGTCGACGACTCTGCATCAGTGCGGACCGTTTTCAGTCGTGCACTGGAGCAATCGGGACGCATAAAAGTCGTGGGTGTCGCGCGTGACGCCTACGAGGCCAGAGAGATGATCGTGAATGAGAAGCCCGATGTGATTCTTCTCGACATTGAAATGCCGAGGATGTCGGGTGTTCAATTTCTTGAGAAATTGATGCAGCATTTTCCGCTGCCCACAATCATGGTTTCGTCACTCAATCCAGACGACGACGCTGCCGTTCGCTCTCTTGAGCTTGGGGCGTTGGAGTTTGTTCATAAGCCCGATCAATTTGATTTAAACACCTTACGTTTTTTTGCAGAGAATCTTGTTCAGAAGGTGATTGCAGCTGCGAGTTCAACCGATCGCGTAAAGACTGCAAATCGCCCTGTGCGTCGTGTAGCAACTCCACTTGCCTCAATGAATTTAGGGAGTGCGCGTGGGCTTCGTTATGTGTTGGTGGGTGGCAATGGCGGAGCGCATGCAGAGCTGGAAGCTTTGCTTATGAACTTGGCCAATGATACTCCACCGGTTTTGGTTTCTGTAAGTTCCGTATCTGATCATCTCAAGGTCTTTTTGGAAAAGTGGAGACCCAAATGCCGCGCTCAATTGCGTGAAGCTGCAGATGGGCTCGTGCCCATGTTGGGTAACGTTTATTTCGCGCCATCTCGGCGACACTTGAGATTGGAGAAGACCGGAGGCCAAACGGTTATGCGCGTGGCCGAAGGTGTGCCCGTGTGTCTGCAGGTGCCCTCGAGCGAGGTTTTATTTAACTCTGCGGCCCAAGTTTTCAGTGGCTCGGAAATGCAATCTGTTGTCTCCGTTTTGTTGGGTGGTTTTGGCAGTGATGGTGTTCAGGGATTGTTGAGCTTGCGTGAGCGCGGAGCTCATACGCTTGTCGTTCACCCCGAGGCATGTGTTTTTGCATTTGCACCTCAAGCAGCTATTGAGGCGGGTGCGGCCGACGAGGTTCTCTATCCCGAAGAGATTTCTCAGATGTTTATGCGTTTGCGGAGTCGTGCTGCCGTTTGATGATGAACAACACGGCTTGTTTTCAAGGCAAAACAGGAATGCTTTCGACGATTACTGCATCGACCGGAGGTCCCGAGGCGTTGCGCACGTTGCTGACGCTCCAATTTTTTTAGTGACACTCGCAAAAAAAAAAGGGTTGGGAGTGATTTATCATCCCCAACCCTTTAGGCATATGGTTGCGTTTTATTTTTTCCTTCTCTTTTCTTCTTCAGCTCTCTTCGCGTCTTGCTTGCGTTGTTCTTCTGCTCTCTTCGCTTCCTGCGCAGCTTGCTTGCGTTGCTCTTCAGCTCTCTTCGCTTCCTGCGCAGCTTGCTTGCGTTGCTCTTCAGCTCTCTTCGCTT
>CAYWSV010000141.1:0-6431 GCA_964460155.1 uncultured Oligoflexia bacterium
TCTGAATACGTTCACAACAGCAGGACCATTGAATCCCGTTCCGATTCTCGGGCCAGGAGAGAAACTTGTTTGGAAGCCCTCGTTCAATGCGTCTGGCTCGGCTGTGGATGCATTTACGATTGTGGCCACCGACAACAAAGACGTCTCTGGTCCGTCGCTGGCAAAAGTGTCAGTTGCCTACGTGAACCAACCACCTCAGATGAACTCCGTAGCAGAGTATTTGGGAACAAGCTCCGCGGCGCGCAACCAGTATTATACAATTGTGTTCGCTGACATGGCCGAAAAGCTGGGTGTGACGGACTCGGACGACGTGAACGCAAACAACCCTGCGAGTGGTCGCTATAACTTGATGAAGTTCCGCATCGAAAACATCCACTCGGGGCAGTACCTGCGTGTAGGAACAACCTATGAGTCGGCGGTAAACGTTGTCACTGGGCAAACACTCTTTGAGTCGGGCCAAAACCTCTACTGGATGCCGCCCGCCAACGCTGCCGCCGTCTTTGATGCATTTAGTGTTACGGCAATCGATAAAGATGGACTTGCAACTGCGAATATGGGCAAAGTGCGTGTAAATGTTGCTGGAAGTAACATTGCACCAACAGCCGCTTCGTCGAACACTGTCATGAAGAACGCGGTCGAGAATCAGCCGCTGACTATCACTTACGACGAAATTCGAAACAAATACTCCGTGGGCGATGTTGATAGTCCTTGGATTGCTTTAATTGTCACGCAAGTGAGCAACGGAACACTCCGCAAGGGTGGAAATGTTATTACACCGTTTACAGGTGCTCCGGGTACACCACCCGCAACGTCGTTGATTGCGCCTGGTGAGTCTGTCATTTTCTTTCCAAGTGCGAACTATAATTCTCCGACGGCAGAAATTTTTAGGTTTATTGCATACGACGGGGCTGCATTCTCTGATTTGCTTTCTGCAACGCCAGCGCTTGATCCGGTCCCAGTGACGGTCAACATGCAGCCCGTAAACTCACCCCCCACACTCAACGCAGCAGTTGTGCTTGATGGTCCGTTGGCAGCATCGCGTAACACAGAGTACACAGTCAGCTTTGAGCAGTTGGCCGAAAAATTGAATCTTGGCGACGCTGAAAACATCGACCCCAATGCGCCTATCTCGGGTGCGTGCACGACGACTGACACATGCAGGTACAGACAGGTCAAACTACGCGTCGACCAAATTCTTGGCGGAATTTGGCTAAAGAACGATGCCGGAATGATTGATGGAACCAACAATACAATCTTCCAAGGGCAATCGTTGCGTTGGATGCCTCCAAACAATCAAACAGGAACATATGAAGCGTTTGGTGTGAGTGTTCTTGATGCCGAAAATACGCCGAGCCTAACTACAGGGCGTGTGAGTATCACCGTGGGTGGACTAACCTTGAAGCCATCTGTGGGCGTGTCGTCTTTGACTCTGCCGACCAATGGCAAGCAGAATACTGCATACAGCATTACCCATGAAGAATTGAAAACTCTGCTAAACGTCAGTGACAGCGACAGCAGCTGGGTGTCTTTTGTTGTCACCTCGGTCTCCAACGGTGCATTGAAGAAGGGTGCACAGGATTTGGCTGCCTACGACGCTGCCCCTGCAGCACCTATTGCAAATTCGATTTTGGCTCCCTACGAAACGCTGACTTTCTTGCCCGGGCTGAATGTCAATGGTGTGAAAGAAGTATTCCGTGTGAAAGCCTATGATGGCACGAAATACTCCGACACGGCCGCGGTCGTGAGTCTAAATCTGGAGCGAACGAATCTTGTTCCACTTTTGACCCGCGTGAACGACTTTAGCGGTGCGACTGAAGATTCAACGGTTACGTTTAACTACAACGATTTGCGCAGCAAAACAGATGCGAGCGATTTGGAAGAAACCGTTGCTGGCAACTCGACTGACTTGAAATTCCGAATTCAAAGCATCAACAGTGGTGTTTTGAAGAGAACATCAGTCACTCCCGCTGTCATTCTAGTGAAAGATGATTTTATCGTTAGCGGCGAAACGTACGAGTGGGTGCCTGCAGCCGACGCCTATGGTCGGTTGAATGCATTTAGTATTGTGGCAACCGACGTGGACTCTGCGAACAGCATTGTAACGATACCCGTGTTTTTTAACGTGGCTGCAGCCAACGACAGACCAACCTACACGAGTGCCAATGCGGGTTTACTTGCCGGTGCGGTTGAGGACACGCCATTCGTTATTACTCACAAAATGTTGCAGGATACTTATCCAGCAACCGACAAAGAAACTCCCGTGCTCAATTACGAGATCACTGCGCTTGGTGGCTCGAATGGAGTCTTGAAACGGGGTACACAAACGATCCAATCGAACGACTTACCCATCAGGCTCGTTCCGGGCGACAGCGTAACGTTTACGCCTGCATTGAACAGAACAATGGCAGCCAATGGGCCACAGCATGCATTCTCGTTCCGTGTTGTTGATGCAGACAACGGCGTGCCTGTTGCCGCCAATGGCACAACTGAGCTTCCTTCGGTGCAGGCAAACGTCAGCGTGGCAGCTATCAACGATCCACCACAGTTTGGCACGGTCCAGCAGCTTGCTGATGCACTTCAAAATCAACCCAATGGTTATCAAATTACCTATGCAATGCTCGCAACGGCGGCGCAAGCCATCGACCCCGAAGCATCAGCTGGAGACCTTCGATTCCGTATCGAAAGTGTAAACAACGGTGTGTTGCGCATGGGAACCGATCAATCCGGTGTTGATGTGACGACCTTGACCAATCGGCCTCTGGTTGTTCAGACCGGCGCTGACGGTGTACTCACGACCATTGCCTTGAATTGGACGCCTCCGCTGAACGCGATTGGCAACATGTCCGTGATGACCATCCGAATTTTTGATGGCACAGATTTCAGCTCATCGGCAGCTGATATTCGAATAATGGTGAATGGTGAGAACAGAAAACCCCAAATTAACGCCGGTTTCACCGTTGGTGGTTTGAACACAGGAACTGCTGGAACATTTCAAAATGTAACGCTCCCTTTGAGCCATGAACTCTTGCTTGCGCAGTCTCAGGCGATGGATCCAGACCTGACCAATGTGTCCTTCAGAGTCACTGAGTTGGTCAGCGGTACTTTGACCGTGGGGAACGTCTCCTACACCGTCCCGATGGTGTTTGATGGAGTGAATAATCCTAAGCCTCTAATTGCGCCGATGGAGAGATTGAGTTGGAGACCTGCGCTGAATGTGACCGGCCGTGATACAGATCAGCCAGCCAATGCGGTTGTGGCGTTCAAGATCGAGGCGTTCGATAACATTGCGGCATCGACGACAACGTCGATTGTGCGCGTCAATGTCGCACCGGTAAATCAACTTCCAACAATAGCCGCAGCATACACTTTCACCGGCGCAGCAAACCGTCCAGCAGGCGAACCCGTGGGTCTTAGAAACCAAGCAATCGAATTGGATGTTTCTCAAATTGCCGACAAACTGAACGTGTATGATTTTGAGGATGTGGCCAACGTCAATGATGTTCCTGCAGCCCGCTACACGGCTATGAAGTTCCGCATTGAGGACATTCTTGGTGGTCAATACGTACGCGTTGGTACCACTCCTCAAAATGCAACAACGGTTGGTTCACGGCATGTTGTTTTGCCCACCCAGAAAATTTACTGGATGCCGCCCAACAACATGATTGGAACGTTCCCTGCATTTACCCTCAGCGCAATTGATAGCAACGGAGTCACGAGCGCGAACGTGGGAACCATCAGTGTTACTGTGACTGGTTCGTCCAATCCGCCCGTTATTGGTGGAACTTCGACCACTCAGCCACCTCCCGCTGCACTTTTAACACTCTCTGGCGGCATACAGAACACTCCGTTCGTTGTGACGCATGACCAGCTCAAGGTTGCGTTAGGTGTAACAGACGAAGACAGCAGTTGGGTGCAGTTTGTGGTGAGCAGTATTTCGGCACAGGGCGAGCTGCGTAAAGGTGGTGCGGGAATGGTGTCGTATGCAAACACCACGGGAACTCCACCATCTGCCTCTCTTGTTGCGCCTCGCGAGTCGGTTGCGTTTATTCCAACTGTCAGCGCGACCGGAACGGTCGAAATGTTCCGTCTGCGCGCTTACGACGGAAGTAATTATTCAGAGCGCGAAGCCATTGTCAGTCTCACGATTGGTGCCGTAAATCAGGCTCCGACAATGAATCAAACCTACACATTCTCGGCTGCCCCTAACACATCTGGCGGCGGTGCTGCGCGCAATAGTGTTTGGCAAGTTGAATTTTGGGATCTTGCGAAAAGGTTAGGTGTTGCTGACCTTGAAGACGTGATTCCAACTAACCCAGATGAAACCCGCTACAACATGATGAAGTTCCGCGTTGAGGGATTGCTTGGAGGCCAGTACCTCAAGGTGGGTTCAACCCTTGAGTCATCAAGTCCAGTGGACAACACGAACAATACGTTCAACACGGGACAGAAACTCTTCTGGATGCCACCCAACAACAGCGTTGGCGTTGTTGAGGCGTTCACATTGACCCTACTGGACAGTCAAGAACAGCAAAGCAACTATCGCGCAAGAGTTTCCATTCAGGTCAGTGGCGTGAACCAGAAGCCGATTATTGGCACCTTGGCTCCTTTGGCGCTCAATGGCTCAACGCAAAACATGCCTTTCGTCATAAGCTACGACACACTAAAGAGTACGTTCAACGCGAGCGATGTGGATTCGTCGTACATCAGCTTTGTCGTGACCTCGACTTCAAACGGTTTGTTGCGTAAGGGAACGACCAACGTATCAGCCTTCACAGGGGCGCCTGCTGCTCCACCGGGATATTCTGTTATCGCACCCTCTGAAAATCTTGTTTACTTCCCGACAAACAATCTTCAAGCGAACAATACCGAAGTTCTCAAGGTTCGAGCTTTTGATGGTAGCGAATATTCAACGGGTGAGGGGACCCTGTTGGTCAATGTTGCGCGAGTTAATCAGCGGCCTCAGACGAATGCTGTCTTTAATTCTACAAGCGGCGTCAGAAATGAGCTTCTTGAAATTCCATTTGCATCACTTGCTGCTGGTCTTGGTGCAACCGACCTTGAAGACGTCACCGGTACGACTCCAGCGACCATGTACAACAACTTACGATTCCGAATTGAACAGGTTTTGGGTGGTCAGAGCTTGAAGATTGGCGATAGCTCTGTCGCGGGCACGACAACCAAAGCACAAGCGGCAGCTGCTGCAAATCTTTTTGATGCAAACAACAACACAGTGGTTACAGGAAAGAGCATTTTCTGGATGCCTCCTGCGAACTCGGCCGGAACGTTTGACGCGTTCACTGTGAATGTGATCGACAGTGAAAACCTAACAGGCGCGATTTTGTCGAAGGTCATGGTAACGGTGTCAGGCACGGACAAACCACCCACCCTGCAAAATCTGAGTGCACTGATTGGAAATATCGGTGCAGGTACGGGTGCAACCGAAAACCGTGCATACGACATTTCATATGAGGCCCTGAGAACAGCCGTTGGCGCAGGCGACGAAGACAGCAGCTGGGTAGCCTTGGTGGTCACGGCAACAAACAACGGTACCTTTAAGAAAGGCTCCAACGCTCTTACAATTTTCACGGGTATGCCGGCTGCGCCACCAAATACGGCTGTTGTTGGTCCAAACGAGACTCTGACGTATTTCCCAACAGCCAATTTGAATGGCTCACAAATTGCATTGAAGGTTCGCGCCTACGATGGCTCGACGTATTCAACCTCTGAAGCAACGGTGAATGTAAACATCGTTCCAGTGAACACTCCACCGACGCTCAACACATTGAACGATTTCAATGTCACCACACAGGCACAGAACGTTCCAATCAGCTTCGACTACCAAAGCTTGCGCGCAAAGACCGACGTCTTTGACGTTGAAGAACCCGCGCAAACGAATCAAATTGGTTTCAAAATTAAGAGCATTGCTGGCGGCCAAGTGTCGAGAGTGTCGGCAACAAACCCTGCAACCACACTTGGTGCGCTTACAGTTGGCAGCATTCTTGGGCCATCCGAAACATTCCAATGGAGCACTCCACTTGTATTGAGTGGCCGTTTGCAGGCGTTTACAGTGGCAGCTGTCGATGCCGATGGTCTCGAAAGTGCTGTGTCCTTGCCGGTGTTCTTCAATACCCAGTTTGTAAATAGCCGGCCGACCTTTATTTCAGAGAACTATATTTCAGGCGCAGTTGAAGACACTCCGTTTATTATTTCGCACACAATGCTGGCTCAGGCGCTTCCCGGGACAGACGTGGAAAGTGGAGTTCTTGATTACCAAATTACAGCCTTGGGCGATGGCGAGTATTGGCGAAAGGGAGTGACGCAATTCAGTGCTGTGGACCTTCCGATTGTTGTGAAGCCTGGCGAGAGCATCACATGGATGCCGCCAATAAATCGAAATAACAACAATCATCCGGATGGTCCTGGCCCACAAC
>CAYWSV010000141.1:6441-8732 GCA_964460155.1 uncultured Oligoflexia bacterium
ACTCTGTCTTTCAAAGTCCGTTTGCTCGATGGAAATAACGAAACAAGCACCATCGAAAAAGACATCAAGGTCAACATTGCTTCTGTGAATGACTTGCCAACCTTTGGAACCGTCAGTGCGATTTCTGCGACGACCAAGAACAAATCGGGCGGTCAGGTTATTACGTGGCAGAATCTGAAAGATGTCATTCAGGTCGCTGACGTAGATACCGTCTCTGACTCAATACAATATCGAGTTGAAAATGTCTCATCAGGAACTCTGAGGGTTGGTACGACTAATCAAGGAGTTAACGTATCTCAAATGGCTCAACAGCCTTTCTTTGTGAAGGCGAATCCCAACGGGGTAACAACTAGCACAGACTTCAACTGGACTCCCCCATTGAATGGCCTGGGTGAATTTGTTGTCATGACTGTGCGTGCCTACGATGGCAAAGACTTCAGTGTTTCAACGGCAGAAGTAAGGGTCACTGTTACTGGAGGCAACGACAAGCCTGAGTTGGTTTTCACAGATGTTGTACTTGGTAAAGCCGGAACAGGAACGGTTGGCACCACTCAAAATGTTCCTCTGGTCATTTCATACGACACACTGCTCAGTCAGACACAAGCACGAGATTCAGACCAAACGCCTGTGCGTTTCCAAATTGTGAGCCTGCAGAATGGTTCGGTTTTGGTTGCTGGTAAGACCTACAACACCACAGCAGAGCTGAACCCTCCTGCAGTTGTTGGGCCGGGCGAAAAATTCACTTGGACTCCACCAAATTCAGTTTCAGGCGTCGACCCCAATGCAGTTGAGGCATTTGGAATCAAAGCTTTTGATATGGTTGATCCATCGACCCAGATAGCGTTGGTTAAAGTGAACGTTGCGCCCGTAAATCAGCCGCCGACGTTGAGTCAGACCTACACCGAGCTGGGCGTGTTGAGAAACGCGATCTATCATCAGATGAGCTTCGAATATCTGGCTCAAAAATTGAATGTACTGGACCCCGAAGATGTTCAGGGCAATGACTACAGCAAGGTTAAGTTCAGAATCGAACAGATCTTGGGAGGTCAGGGCCTGAGAGTTGGGTCGGATTTCAACACGGCGTTGATTGTTGATAGTGTCAATAATTTGTTTATTCCCGGTCAGAAATTGTTCTGGATTCCTCCTGCAAACACAACAGGAATCTTCGACGCGTTTGCTGTAACTGTGATTGACAACAACTCTCTGCCCAGCAGTACGACGGGTAAGGTCAGAATGGATGTTTCCGGTTCGAACCTTGCACCACTCATGGCAGCGACAAGTGCTCAAACCTCTGGGCAAACAAGCGATGCAACGACCATTTATTCAACGCTTCCCAGTCCTGTCACGGAAAACACACCATTCACAATTTCTTACAATGACTTGAGCTCGGTTTTCGGTTTGAGCGACACAGACAGTCCTTGGGTCACATTTGTTGTGAAGTCCATGACGAACGGCACATTTAAGAAGAGTTCGGCAAATTTGGTGTCGTTCCCCGGTGCAGGTGTTTCTGCTCCACCCGCGGCCTCTGTTTTGGCTCCCGGTGAGGCGATGCTTTATTATCCAACTCAAGGACTCAGCGGTAGCGGTAAAGAAGTATTACGCGTGATGGCATACGATGGAGCTTCTTATTCTGTTTCAACAGGCGTGTTGAGTGTAAACATCAGCTCGGTCAACCATGCACCGACTCTGACGACAACCAATGTTCTGTATACGACGGGTACACGAAATGTAGAGTTCCCAATCGACTTTAATGACTTGGCATCGCGGTTGGGTGTTCAAGATCAGGATGCTGCCGACATAAATGCGAATAGCGGCTACAACAATATGAAGTTCCGTATTGAGCAGATTTTGAATGGCCAAACACTGCGCGTGGGTTCGAGCAGTGCGACGGCTACACTTGTGGATTCAGCTAACAACGTCTTGCTCCCGGGCCAGAAGATCTTCTGGATGCCGCCCACGAACTCGACGGGAACTTTTGATACGTTCCTCGTCACCGTAGTCGACAAATCGGGTGCGAGCTCCATGTCTGTTGGCCGAATCAGTGTTCAAGTTTCTGGTAACAATCAGCCGCCGGTCATCGTTCAGCCCTCAACACCGCTTCAGAATAACGCCTCACAAAATTTGCAATATGTGCTGACGTACGACCAATTGCGCACGGCTTTGCAAGCAAGTGATGTTGATAGCTCTTGGATTGCCTTTGTGGTGACAGAAATCAGCAACGGGCAATTGATTAAGGGTTCAACACTATTAAATGGCTTCTCGGCAGCAGCGAGCGGAACAGCTCCTCCGGG
>CAYWSV010000142.1:0-8718 GCA_964460155.1 uncultured Oligoflexia bacterium
TGAAGAAATAACCTCGTCGCCGACCCGAAGCATCGCCATGGGTGGTGCTCTTTTCACATCCATTGCGTTGCTTTTCGGTTTGTTCCTTGTGCGTGCACCAATGAACAAGCTGATGAGTGTTTCCAAATCACTCGGTTCTTCGGGTGAAGAGATTGCTGATGCCAGCAAACAGATGAACGAAATCAGCTCGAGCGTTGCATCGGCTGCGAATGAATCTGCGGCGTCGTTGGAAGAGACAGTGGCTGCAATCGAGGCGCTCTCGCGTATTGTTTCGCAGAATTCCGAAAGTGCACGACAAGGGGCTGATGTGGCACAAGCCGCAGAGTCGACAGCGCGACAGGGCCAAAAGGAAATGCGTGAATTAATCACAGCGATGGGCGAGATTCACAAAGGCTCCAAAAAGGTGGCTGAGATCACCAACCTCATTAATGACATTGCGTTCCAGACCAACCTTCTCGCACTCAACGCGGCAGTTGAGGCTGCGCGTGCAGGTGAACAGGGCAAGGGTTTTGCAGTTGTTGCGGATGCAGTGCGTAACTTGGCTCAACGCACATCTGCAGCGGCAACGGACATCACCAAGTTGATTTCTGAAAGCACAGAAACTGCCGAGCAGGGCGCTCGTTTGGCCGATAGCGCAGGCAAGGTGTTTAACTCCATTATTGATGCCATCACCAAGGTGAATGAAGTCACAAGCTCGATTTCAGCAGCGAGCGAAGAGCAGGTTCAGGGAATTTCGGAAATCAGCAGCGCACTAAATCAGCTCGACCAAACAACTCAGAACAACGCGATGTCGGCAGATTCGTCGGCACAAACCTCCGAGCGTCTGCAACTTCAGGCTGAGCAGCTCAAGACGTTGGTTGACCAGTTGTCGACGGTGATCATTGGCAAGAAGGACGGAAACGCCTGATGATTAAGCTGCGAGACTGAGTCCGAGAACAGACGACTCAGTCTCTCATGAACCTTTCTGAGCCTTAGAACATTCGCCTCAGCGAGGAATTGTCATCGTGGTTCTCGGAGCGCGGGGAGGCTGTTTCTGCAGAATCTGAAGCTTGAGGCGAAAGCGGTGAACCGAGATCCAAACCCAGAGCGTCGCGAGCGCGTGGACTGCCGGGTTCAGAACCTGCCACTGCAGGCATCAGGATTCCTCCTGTTCCTGTTGCCCGCTCACCACCGGAACCCACTCGGACACTGACAACATTCTCAGGGGTTTTCCATTCGGTGGAAGGATAAAGTTTAACAGCTCCTTCCATGATTTGTTTCCACAATGGAGCAGCCATTTTGCCGCCGGCTCCATCGTTCCCCAAGCTCTTTCGCGCGTCGTCGAATCCAAGCCAAACAGCAGCTACAAGTCGTGGTGTGACACCAATAAACCAGGCATCTGTGTAGCCGTTTGTGGTTCCCGTCTTTCCAGCGGCAAAGGGAATGCCCTGTGCGCGAGTTCCTGTTCCAAATCGAATGACATCCTGCATGACACGCACCATCACGTAAGAGGCTGCAGGCGAGAGAACTTGCAGAGGATCATCGGTACCATTTGTTGATTTTGAATTGACCACGACAGGAGCAGCGCGCAGACGCGGGTCTACGCCCTCGACAATCACCTGCCCCTCACGATTTTCAATAGCTTTAATGTAGCGCGCCTCGGTGATTCGGCCACCATTCGCGAACGGCGAATAGGACTGCGCCATCTGTAAGACTGTTGCCGAGCCCGCACCAAGCGCATGCGCGAGGTTGACCTCGGTCCAGGGCAGTCCGAGCTTTTTAAATTGATCGGTCACAAATGGGATACCAAGTGCTTTGAACAATTGGATGCTACTGATGTTGTAGGAATGAACCATCGACGTGCGCAAATTGGTGCGGCCGGTGAATTCTTTATCGTAGTTCTCGGGCTTCCAGTCGCCCATCACAATGGGTGGGCTGTCGATCCGTGACGCGGGAGAAAATCCATTATCAAGAGCCAAAGCGTAGTACAGGGGTTTAACACTACTGCCCACCTGTCTCAGTGCCTGCGTCACTCGGTTGAATTGACTGCTTTGGAAACTGCTTCCGCCCACCATCGACAAGACATCACCCGACTGTGCATCGATGACCACTGCAGCGGCTTCGATTCCCTCTGTATCAGTGAGCTGATAAAACTGCGGTTCAACCGTTTCGTCCGTCAGACCATACAATTTCAAAGTCTCACCATGCTCGGCATACAGTTTGCCCGTCTTGCCAAGCCTCTTAGGCAGACGTGAGTTTATTTTCTTGACGTGAACTTCATCACCGATAGCGAGAATGTCAGCAAAATCTTGAATGTTGCTGGCTTTCTTGTTCGAGGCAGCCCGCAGTGCCCAGCGGTGATCTTCAGCAAGGAGGATCCCCGGACCCGTTTGGGTTGCGATGAGCGCAATGTCTAACGATGGTTCCAAATCGATGATGATTCCACGAATGTCTTCCTCATCGTCAGCCGACCAACCACTGCGAGCAAGTTTGTCCAACGCAATCTGATATTGGGCCCCATG
This sequence comes from uncultured Oligoflexia bacterium, assembly GCA_964460155.1. GTDB lineage: Bacteria > Bdellovibrionota_B > Oligoflexia > Silvanigrellales > Silvanigrellaceae > RFOM01. The sequence goes on from CAYWSV010000142.1 coordinate 2,502, forward strand.
CTTTTCGATGGGTTTTCTGAAGGCCTTTTTTGATTCAAACTGTTCGAGGTAGTTGGACAGAACCTTTTGCGAATATTTTTGAAGCTGCAAATTCAAAGAGGTTTGAACCTTGTAGCCGGCGGTCAGCAGGTCGGGGAGTTTAAGGTTTCCCTCGAGTTGCTTTTTGACTTCCATGAGGAAGTAGGGTGCGGAGCGAGTATTAGGCGTTTCTGCAAGATGAACGGTGAGCGTTTCGGCAAAGGCTTCCTCAGCTTCTTTCTTTGTTGCCCATCCATTTTGAACCATTCGATCGAGCACGAAACGTTGACGTGTTTTGGCTTTGTCGAAATTTTCTGTTGGTGCGTAAACAGACGGTGCAGGAGCCAGACCCGCAATCATCGCAGCTTCGGAAAGTTTTAGTTTCTTCGACGATTTTCTGAAATAATTGCGCGCAGCCGCTTCGACACCGTATGAGTTATTTCCAAGAAAAATCGTGTTGAGATACATCTCAAGGATTTCGTCTTTGCTAAAGGCCTTCTCTGTTTTCAACGCAAGGAGAATGTCTTTGACCTTACGTTCGTAGGTGCGCTCGCGTGTGAGCATCACGTTCTTTACGAGCTGTTGGGTAATGGTACTTCCACCCTGTTTTTGACCTGTTTTGAGAAAGTGAGACGCTGCGGCTCGTGCCAGACCCTGAATGTCGATGCCTATGTGTTCATAAAAACGGGCGTCTTCGGAGGCTAAAAAGCTTCGGATAACCAGCTGAGACATCTCCGAGAGTTGAACGGGGTAACGCTTTTCCTCGAACAGTTCGCCAATTTTTGTACCCTCACTCGAATAGATTTGTGTGGGTATAGCTGGAACGTAATTTTTGAGTGATTCAACAGATGGCAGCGTTTTTTCGATCTTCTTAACGTAACTGTAAGCATAGAAGCCCACACCTGCTGCGGTGATTGTGGCAATAAATCCGCCGCCCAGTATAAGAATTAAAATGATTTTTTTTATCATTTTTGCTCACTCCGTTGATTAGCGACATTGTAAAGAAGAAATATTCGTTTGTCGTTACCGACGGTAAAGCGAAATGACAGCGTGCTTTTGATGAAATGATAAAAAAGAAGGATTCAGCAGGTTCAAAGACTTAGAATGAAGAGGAAAGTCCAACGGCGTACCCTGCATCTTCGTCACGCCAAAGGGTTGAAGCTTGAAGAGAAAGGTAACGGCTTGAAAGACCAAGTCCGAATCCACCTTGCCAGCCTGTTGAATCTTTCTTTGCTGCGAGATGGTTGAGGCGGACATGTGTAAACGTCGAAATGCTGCCAATACTATTACGCATCCATGTGCTTTCAAGACCGACGCTGGCCGACAAACTTGGATCGAGAGTGTTGAAGACAAATTCCTGAGTTTGCCCCGTTGTTCCAGTCAGATTCCATGCATCTTTGCCTGCAGAGCCTGTTGCCAGAGCCGTGTATGCCACGGGGGTACCAGATTCCCATGTGACACTTGAGACCGAGAGATGGAAGACATTCTCAAAAGGGCCAAACGTGACTCCAGCGGGCGGTCGCATGCTGGCAAAACGCGCCATAGAAAAAGTAAATTCTTGCGGATCGGTCCAGATTGGAGCCTGAATTGCACTCGATGACTGCGCTGCTGTCATCGTTTTTCGTGCAGGTGACGTATAAGAAATTCCGTATGCTGTGCTTTCGGTTTTTTGCCAGAGTCCATCAATGGACCAACGGTGAGGCGAGACTGTGAATGCCTCTGTTTTGTTCGCTGTGCTTCCACTGTAGTCTTGTTTGAGCTCGATTTTACGAACCATCACACGGCCAGCGAGTGAAAAGGGTTCGGCGGGTCGCGCTGCAACAGAAATCGGAATTTCCAATGCAGTTGCAGTCAGGCGCCTGACATTTTTGCCGGCGATCGAGCGTTCGCTGCTGCGTACGGAGGTGCGATAACCGCTTCCCAGAGCGAAGTCGTAGAATGGGTGCCAATTCAAATCAAACGTCGTGACGTCAATTGGACTCACGCTGATGGATGAATCTGTTTTAGGCCTTTGCTGAGGTATCCGCGCTGTAGAGAAAAGTGCGTTCATCGTGACATCAAAATTTGCATTTGATGACCCTAAACAGAATGAGCCGCACGAATTCTCGGACTGGATGAGCATCTCGTGGCCAAGTCCAATTGCTGAAGGAGTCGCATCGCCCATCAGGGGTGCGAAGGAGAGCATAAGCGCTGCTGCATTCGCCATAATTTAGCTTCTCCTGACTGGTCGTGGGCCCTCTACTCGAGCGGTCGGCACTGGGCCGGTCATTTTATTTGGCAGTTCAAGAAGTTTTTCTGAGCAGGTTTTTAAACTCTGGAGTTCGATAGCGATAAGTGTCTTAGGGGAAAACTTGTATTTGGAGAAACTCAGTTCCTCGGTCATCTGATTGAGCGGAGCTTTCTTGATCAATTTGAATGCTTGAATTTGATCGAGCAAATCGTATCCAAGAAAAAGAGCACCCGAGCCCTCTTCGAATCGGTGATACAAGCTGATGATGTTATAATAATTCCGGTCAATTTTGCATTTATGACAGAATTTCCATTCGCGTGGCGGAAGCTGAGCACTGGTGTTTTTTTCTGCGCATTCGCTGCAGTATTCTGTCACTTTGAAGCGTTTGCTCACACCAATTCTCAGGTTCGTCATTTTTCTCAGAACCGGGTCGTTGCAAATCGAAATGAACAACCTGTTTTTGAGGTCGAAAATTTTCTTTCTTTCATTCGCATCAGGGGTTCTTCGCGCATGGGCTGTGAGGCTGAGCCCACAAAAGATCTTATACACGAGAATGCGTTCTTCTCGGGATTTTTGGGCAAGTGTGACTGCAAGCTGATCGAACTTTCGAAAAGACATTGCGTTCGGTGTTGATTTTGAGAATTTGAGAAGGTCTCCGAACAGGTTGAGTTTGATACTGTCCGGAACAGGTTTGACAACATTTCCGCGCTTTTTATCAAAGTCAGCTGTTTCTTTGGTGCGAACGGAATTTACAGCAGGTGTTGTGTTCCGTGTCACTGTGAAACCCTCTTTCCTAGTTCGAGCAGGTCACCTACGGCGTTGGTTAGCGCCTCTCTGTTGTTGTTCAGAAGGGCGTATGCCACTCTCATCATGATCCTAGTGAGCTTAACGCGTGCTGCAAAGCCTTGTGATGCGATCCGTTTGACGTTTTCCTCGATGGTCACAAGTGAGGCATGCGCAGGTCCGAGAATTTGTGAATCGATGACCCGTTTGCGCAGTTCGTAGCTCAATGACCCCCCAATCAGACTGCTCCATTCGTGAAAAGCAAGCCTGATTTCCGATTGCACGGATTCTGTTTGAGGAAGACGGGGGAGTTTCATTAGATTAACCATTTCTGGTTCGGAAATGACGCATAAAGTGAGCGAAATACTGCGCAGATTCAATGCTTATTCCATTGTACATGGACGCACGGATTCCACCCAATGTGCGGTACCCTTTGACCTCGAGAATGCCTTCCTTTGCAGCTTCGGCGATAAACTTCGCGTCGAGTGCCGCACTCGGGAGCTTGAACACAAAATTGTGCCGAGAACGGTGCTTTTCGACGGCATGCCCGGTGTAAAATTGACCATCAATCTCGGAATAGACCAAACGGGCACGTTCCAAAGCCCATTTCTCCATAGTTTCGATGCCGCCTACCGACTTCATCCAGTGCAGATAGCGATTTGAAACGTAAATCGGAAACACAGGCGGAGTGTTCAGAACGCTCTTGGCGTCGTAAATTGAGCAATAATTCAACGCATTGCCAAGATTGTTTTTCTTGGCCGTGGCGCGAGCCTGCTCGAAGACATCATTGTGAATAATGACGACCGAACACCCTGCGATACCGAAATTCTTTTGGGCGCTCGCATAAATCAATGCGGTTCTGTCCCAAGGAATGTCGCGGCGAGATGCCAGTGCACTTGTCATGTCGAGCACAAGCGGCACGCGTCCGGGGAATTTCAGAGTTTGGTATTCGGTGCCTTCGACGGTGTTGTTGACCGTCAGGTGGAGGTACTTCGCTTCCTCGGGAATATTCCATTCCGCTTGTTCGCCCAGCGAGTTCAAGGTCGGGGCGCCGTCGTAGACAACTGCAACTTTACGTTGCGCAGCCTGAGCATCAACGGTGGCCAAATGAGCCCAAACTCCCGTTTCGGTGTAGGCGACGGTGTCTTGGGGGACGGACAAATGGTTAAGCAGCAGCGAAAAGTGCTGTTGCGCGCCAAAAGGAGTCAGCAAGAGCTTGTGTGTGTGGGGAACCTCAAAAACATCGCGTGCGAGATGCAGGGTTTCTTCGTTGAGCTGCTCGTACTGACGCGAGCGATGGGAGATTTCCATGACACTGACGCCGATCCCGAAGGTGTCGAGCAGTTCATATTTTATAAGTTCACGGACCGCGCCGGGCAATGAAGCGGGTCCTGGGCTGAAATAATGAGTTGTCATAAATCTTCCCCACGTCGGAATGGTGTTGGGGATTATGTAGCAGAGAAGACCTGCGTTTCAAGGAAGCTCAGAAATGTGAGTCCATTTTTACGAACAAATCTTTGCCATTGGAGCTACCCACGTCCCAATTCCAGTGGGGTCCTTCACCCGCATTCGGGGCAACATCCGGATAGTATTGCATTCCGTAGTTTTGATTCTGTCTCATATTGTAGAGGGCCATGATGCTCCCGGCCACAAAGCCTATGGATGCCCCGCCCGCAATAACGCGTAAATTGGAGACCGAGTTGCCCGGAATGAAGGGGAGCGCTGCGGTTCCCAGAGCTGCACCGAACAGTGCGCTGTAGCCTGCGTTCATGAAAAGGTCCTGATACTGTTCAGAGTGGCTGAGCATCTGTGCTTCGGCCGGGCACCACTGGGGCGCGATTAAGGCCGTTGTCAGGCAGGCGGCCGACAAGCTTGCTCGTAGTTTGTCGCACATAAACAATTTGCTCATGGAAACACCTCCTCCGATGCGCTCTGTTGTGAGCGTAGCACCCGAAAAGGCGGTTTGGATGTTGAAGACTTGACAAGCCCTGCAGCAGTGAACTATCTCCGGCACCGGCTGCTGCGTTAGCTCAATTGGTAGAGCAGTTGATTTGTAATCAACCGGTTGGGGGTTCAATTCCCTTACGCAGCTCCACTCTTTACTGGCAAACTCCGCCTTCGCAGGTCTCGGGAATCGACATTTGCTTCATTGCCCGGCGCACTGCATCCATCAGCTGAGCCTGATTTTTAACTCCCTTAAAAGTGAACTCAACAGGCGGATTCGCGACTGTTTTGTCGCCCGGGATAACGACTCCAATTCTGACTTTCTTGTCCATAACGCCGGCCGAAACGATTGAGTCACGCACGGACCTCGCGTGGTCTCTTGAAACCGTATCCACCTGAAGCGTCGCCCAGTTGGCCTCGTTTTGAATGAGTGACTGACTCAAGTCGATCAAAAAACTTTGCGCCTCGGTTGTCATCGTCGGGTAGCCGGGTTCCGGATAAAAGACGATGAGGTTGTCTAGAACGAGCTTGATCACGTCCCGGGTCATTTTGAAGCGGTAGACTTGTTTTCTGTACTCGACGACCCGTTTTTCGGTTGTTTTAACTGTGGACTCGTGAATGGTGAGGACTTCGGGCTGCGTGAAGGGCAAGCCTATTTGGATGCCGACCATCGTATGAAGGGCCGCCCAGTCTTTGTAGTTCACCGGCATCATCAATTTGCCAACAAAGCGTGTGTTCAAATCGTCATCAAACATCTGATAGCCACCCTGCAGACCTAAATAGATGCCCAGAGCCTTGCGCGGAATCTGGCTGTCATAGCCAAGGTCAGACGGATAACGCAGCTGAAGTGTTGGCCCCGTAAAAATACTACTGGTCAATCGGTAGCTCGGAGAAACTTCAAAAATTGTGCCTGAGAGTTTGATTCCCATGTCGTCCGTGAGGGGATTGAGGTCTTCATCGACGAGTATTTTGCCGTCAATGAAGATAGGTTCAGTTCCACTGACGTTGTAAAAATACCAACCCAAACCCGCGTCCACGATAAACTTATCGAGCAAAACGCTGCCCAACGCCTTACCCTCGATACTGACTCCGGTTTTTGCTTTGTAGCTGGTGAGGCTTGTTGAAGGCACTGCGGTCAAGAGTCCAACGTCCGCCGAAAAGATAAGACTTGTGCCCATTTCTTCGATCAGTGGGATTGGTTTTGATGGATTCGGAATTGGTGGAGCGCTCGACAAATCCAAA
>CAYWSV010000143.1:0-2583 GCA_964460155.1 uncultured Oligoflexia bacterium
CTGGGAATTCCCGGATGTAGCCGTATCCACCCAGAACCTGAATGGCATCGAGAGCTACCTTTGTCGCCATCTCAGACGCAAAAACCTTGGCTGCCGCAGCTTCCTGATTCGCGCGCCGACCTTCGTCGATCACCTGTGCTGCTTCATAGACGAGCGCACGTGCTGCACGATATCCAATGTACATGTTGCTGAGCTTTTCACTCACAGATTGGAAGTTCACGATAGGTTCGCCGAACTGACTGCGCTCTTGCGAGTATTTGAGTGAGTGATCGAGACACGCACGCGCAATACCCAAGCTCATTGCAGCCAAGCCCACACGCTCGATATCGAGGTTCTTCATCATGTGCTTGACGCATGCACCCTCTTCACCCACGCGATTTTGAACGGGCACACGACAGTTGCGGAAAACCAGCTCGCCCGTTGGGCTCGAACGCATACCCATTTTCGACAGTTTTTTACTGACCGTAAAACCGGGGAATCCACTTTCAACAATAAACGTAGAAAGGTCCTGACGATTTTCGCCTGTGCGCGCATAAACAAGGAACACATCACCAATGGGACCGTTCGTGATGAACATTTTGGTGCCATTCAGAACGTAGTGATCGCCTTCACGCACAGCACGTGTCGACAGTCCCACGGCGTCGGATCCTGCACCGGGTTCTGTCATCGCCATACCGGTCACCAACTCACCAGTGACGCAGCGAGGCAAATAACGCTCACACTGTTCCTTTGAACCGTTCTGGGCCAAGTTGTGAACGAACAAAAGCGAATGGGCCAGATAAGACAAACACGTTCCAGGTTCGGCGTAACTCAGCTCTTCCATGACCGAGACCATGGCCTTGGCGCCCAGATTCACACCACCGAATTCTTCGGGAATTGTGATGCCAAGAATACCCAAATCACCAAGTTTACGAAAAATCCCCGGGGCGAGTCTCTCTTCTCGGTCGAGCTCGTCTGCGTGCGGTGCAAGTTCCTTGGATGCGAACGCACGCACTGTTTCCGTAAGTTCTCTCATTTCTGCCGAAAAGTCGTTCTTCATAGTCCCTCTCCCGTAAATACGGAGACAAATTTAAACTGAGTCTCTGATTTCTGCCAAAACATCCGGACCTGCAAGTGTCATACCGGCCTGAACCCGAACAGACGTGAGAATGCCCGACCTTGGGGCACGAATCTCCAGCTGCATCTTCATAGATTCAAGCACAAACAACAGATCCCCCTCAGATACTGTATCGCCATCGGACACGCGAACCTCAAGGACTTTACCCGCCATAGGGGCTTTCAATAAAGCATCCCCTGACCCGTCGGACACACCAATTTCGAGCTGCGCACGGGTGTCATCGGGCCAATCGAGGGTCAGCGTTTCACCAAACAAAGTCATTTGAATATGTTGGCCCCGGGGTCGCGAGATCGTGCACAGAAGCTCAAGGTCCGTGCCATACACCGAATGAGCTCTATGACAGGCCGCCTGCAAAGAAAATGTGCTCCTGTGCAGAGATTCCGCAGAGAGCGATTTGAGGGTCTCTACAAGTCCACGGCCCCGCAATCGGAACGTGTGCGGCTCTTCGGCTGGCACCACGACAAGGCCTGCATATTCCAATTTCGACCCAACATTCAGCCCCGATTCAGCATGTGCACGGCTGGGAGGAATGAGCGCCGCAAAGCGTTCGCCGATGTGTCCAGCAGGCGTCGAATTGGGAACCTCATGCGCAAATTGAGCACTGCGCAACAGGACGGCGGAAGCAAGTGCACGGCGCACGTCCGCACGCCCGAAAAACTCAACAAGTGCTTCGGGAATGAGTGAGGCGTTGAGTTGACTGACGTGCTCGCCAATCCAGGCTGTAGACACATGACCTCGGATGTAATCCGAATGGCGCGCAACAGCAGTCAGAAAAGGAAGATTGGTAGTGCACCCATGAACAACAGTCGACTCGAGCGCACGCGCGAGCAATTCACAGGCAGCTGCACGAGTTGGAGCATGCACAATAATTTTTGAAATCATTGAGTCGAAGCGATCATTGACTCGCCCGCCTTCGCTCACTCCTGAGTCGACACGCACGCCCGCAAGCTGAGCTTCTTTGTAAACAACCAACGGTCCGGGAGTCGGCAAAAATCCAGAACGAGGATCTTCGGCCAACAAACGCGCTTCGATGGCGACTCCGTTGGGCACAGGCACACTGAACACATCCGGACGCGCGAGTTGTGCGGGCCACTCGCCCAGAGCCAAGTCAAATTGCGCCTTCACAAGATCAACACCGTACACCAACTCGGTGACCGGATGTTCAACCTGCAAACGGGTATTCATCTCCAAAAAGAAAAAACTTCCATCGTTGGTCAGCAAAAATTCAACTGTCCCAGCTCCGCGGTATTTCGTTTCCGCGACCAGAGCCATCGACGCACGACCCATTTTTTCACGCAGTACATGGTCAACAACTGAACTTGGAGCTTCCTCGAGAACCTTTTGGTGACGTCTTTGCAATGAACATTCGCGTTCGCCTAAAAAGACTCCGCCACCTTTGCCATCGCCAAACACTTGAATCTCAACGTGCCTGGGCGCAACAAGGTAACGTTCAACAAAAACCGTTG
>CAYWSV010000143.1:2593-8705 GCA_964460155.1 uncultured Oligoflexia bacterium
GGTCGTTGAAGCTCGCCTGCGCTTCTTGGGATGCGCGTTTCACGGCTTCAGGAAGATCCTTGAACTGCTCGACGATACGCATACCGCGACCGCCGCCACCGCCACTCGCCTTCACCAGATAAGGCGCGACGATTCCGCGTTTCTGTAGAGCTTCGGGCCACTGATTTTCGGGCAAATTTTTAAGTTCATCACTCAACAAAGCTTCAAGCGTCGGCACACCGCATTTGCGAGCAAACGCTTTAGCCGATTCTTTACCGCCCATCGCCCGCATGTTGACTGCCGTCGGACCAACAAAAGCGATTTTTGCATCTTCAACCAGTTGGGCGAATTCAGCATTCTCGGACAAAAATCCGTAGCCGGGGTGAATAAGATCGGCACGCCACTCTTTGGCAGCCTGTACGATTGCACCCGCGTTCAGAAAGCTGTCGACTTCGAGCACCGCATCGGCTTCAAAACGCACCGGAGCATCGCGGTCTTCAGGAGTCGAGATGACTGCAATTTTCCATCCATAGTCACGCCCTGCACGCAAAATACGGCGAGCAATTTCACCACGATTGGCAATGACGAGTTTTTTCATTGCGGAGCTCCGAATGCATCGGCGGACAGCTCTGCGGTCCAATCCGGTGATTGTTTTTCAAAGAATTTTTCGAGCCCATGACGCCCTTCGGGAGAACAACGCGCAAGCGCAATTGAGGACGCGGTGAATTCAAAAAGTCCGGGGTCAGGCAGCGGATGAATTCTGCGCAACAACTCTTTTGTGCGTCGCGCAGCATTGGGACCTGCTTTGAGCTGCTCACTCACGACTTCGGCAAGTGCTTTGTAAAATGAAGACTCATCAGGTGAGGCAACAACCGTATTTACCAGTCCTATTCGCAACGCCTGTTCGGCTGTCAGCCTTTCACCTGAAAGCATAAAGGGTGCAGCGCGACCTGCGCCCAGCTTGCGCACAATGTAAGGGCTAATCACCCCTGGAACGATTCCCAAGCGCACTTCACTTGTCGCAAAAACAGACGACGATTCACACACAACAACATCTGAGCAGCACGCGAGTCCAAAACCGCCGCCAATCGCAGCCCCCCGCACCGCAGCAACAACTGTGGTTGGAAAACTCGCTAGACGGAAAAACAGCGTTCCCAAAAGACGCGCATCACGGAGACTTTGTGGCTCACCCGCTTGGGCCTGCGCCTTCATGTAAACTAAATCTGCGCCCGCACAAAAATGCTGGCCTGCACCCTCGACAACAAGAACTCTCATTTTGTTCTCATCGCGCGTCGCTGCCAATTCAGCCAACACATCGCTGAGCTCGGCAATCATCTCTGCATTAAAGGCGTTGCGCACGCTGGGGCGGTTCAAGATCAACCGCACAACTCCATAGCCTGCATGACGAACCAACAATGTTTGTCCGTTAAAATCCTTGCTCACGTCGGGAATGTTCGCGCGCGACATCAATCAGTTCCCCTTCACCTGTGCATTAAAAATTTCGGATTCGGGAGCTCGATGCTCGAGGTCAATCGTCGCGAGCAATCCTGTTGGAATCTCTAATTCACAACGTAACAAAGCCTGACTCAGTGTCTTTCCTTGTGCATCAATACACAGGCTCATCGTCCCACCACCATCGAGGGTTTCCTCGAGAAGAAAGTTGAGCGCCCACAGATTCGGGACGACGTACCGTGAAACAGAGCCTTTACAGATTGACGAGAACCACTGCTTAACCAAATCGGCTGTCACGTGATCACGAATCCACGCATAACATGCTGGAGAGCGAGCAATAAGGCCGATGTTTGCTGTATCGCCTTTGTCACCGCTTCGAGCATGAGCAATCGCCCACAAAGGCATTTTGCGCGTGGTGTCTTTCTTAACCGCACTCCAATCATGACCATCGGCAGCCGAACCCACAACCTCGGAGCTGCCTCCGGTTTTGGGCCAAGCCAACTCAGACGATTGAAAGACCTGCTTCATATTTGGCTCTTGACGAGTAATCTCTCCAACCCAAACACGTGACAGAGCAACTTCTTGAGGAATCAGCGCCGGCCAATAGCTGACAACGTCACTGATAACCGGAGCACCGCCCGTCACGGCAACTCCCGAGGGTCCGCTGAGAATCAGACTCGGAAGAATCTTTCTGAAAATTTGCAGCGATGCTTTTTCATGAGCGAGTGCGCCAAACCGCACAAGCACTTCTTTGGCGGAAACATTTGGCGACAAAGCACGATGAGTTGAGTCGTCACCAATGAATTCCGTCATGGTTTTACGGCATGCAGGCAACCCAGCCTTGGCCAGCTCCGCTGACAATTTTTGCCATATAATTTGAGAGAAGACTTCTGCCTTTGCGCGAGCATCTGGACCAGAAATAATTAACGTCCCGGTCGCTTTGTAACCGTCTGAATAGGCAACACTGACTTTGAGTAAGTCGGTGGGTGGACGGCCTTTTACGCCTGAAACCTTTACACGGTCGGGTCCATCTGCAGACAATTGAATCGTCGAAAAGTCTGCAATGACATCGGGAGTAATGTAACTCTGCGGATGGCCCATTTCATACAGTAATTGCTCACGCACCGTCTGAACCGAAACCAAACCACCCGTTCCTGAATGTTTGGTCACCACAAAAGACCCGTCGGCTGAGCATTCGAGAATGGGGAACCCGATGTCTTCGAAGCTTTTCACTTTTCGCCAATCGGTAAAATTGCCACCTGTAGCCTGCGCGCCACATTCGATAATGTGCCCTGCGACAATCCCGTGTGCGAGCTTGTCGTAATCGGAAAGCGACCAACCAAACTCGTGAATCATTGCAGCCAGAGTGATTCCGGTGTCAGTCACGCGTCCACAGATAATAATATCAGGATTCTGTTTCAGAGCTTCGACGACAGGAAGCGCACCAAAGTAAACGTTCGCGCTTAGAACTCGTTCCAAAACACCATCAAAGGCTTCGCCGGTTTCCATGTTCTTCATGGAACACTGAGGCTGTTTTACAATTTCAGGAAGACGCGGTGCAATGTCGTCGCCTTCAACCACGGCCACGCGCAGGTCAACACCCGTTTTGCGCCCGAGTTCAAACAAAGCTTCAGCACATGCACGTGGATTCACTCCACCGGCATTGGTGATTATTTTGATCCCCCGCTCTTTGCAGGTCTTCAGGACGGGAGCAAGCTGACTGATAAAGTCACCTGCATACCCTAGGTTGGGGTCTTTTTGCCTCTGCTTTTGCAGAATGCTCATGGTAATTTCGGCTAGAAAATCAATTGAGACGTAATCTATCGGCAATGGCCCAGTGACCTGTCGACGCAATGCAAATGGGTCGTCTCCCCAGTATCCACCTGCGTTGGCAATCCGTATGATTTTCTTTTGTCCTGAAGTCATATCTCGTCAGTCCTTTCACATCCGGAACACGCCAACCTGCGTTGGCTCGATGGGAGAATGCAGAGTCGCGGCAAGGCTTGCAGCAAGAATGTTGCGCGTATTTCTCATGTCGATAATACCGTCATCCCACAAGCGCGCGGATGCATAATAGGGGTGCCCTTCACGCTCATACTTCGCGCGAATCGGTTGCGCGATTTCTTCCGCCTGCTCGGCCGAAAGCGATTTGCCATCGCGCGCAAGTTGATCGCGTTTCACCGTGACCATCACCTGTGCAGCTTGCTCGCCTCCCATCACGCTGATGCGCGAGCTTGGCCACGTCCACAAAAAGCGAGGACTGTATGCCCGACCACACATTCCGTAGTTGCCTGCACCAAAGCTTCCACCCATCAACAATGAAATTTTAGGAACGCGTGCGGTGGCCACGGCATGGACCATCTTGGCACCGTCTTTGGCGATGCCACCCCGTTCGTAATTCGCACCCACCATAAAGCCCGTGATGTTCTGCAAGAACAAAAGCGGGACTGACTCTTTTGTACAGAGTTCAATAAAGTGAGCGGCCTTCAATGCGCTTTCCGCAAATAGTACGCCGTTATTCGCAATAATCCCGCAAGGCATTCCTTCGATGTTGGCAAAGCCTGTCACGAGTGTGGTGGCATAACGCTGCTTGAATTCAAAAAGACGGCTGCCATCGACAACCCGGGCGATAACTTCGCGAATATCGACCTGACGACGCAAATCGCGCGGCCAGACTCCCAATATTTCATCGGGATCATAACGCGGTGCCTCGGGAGTTTGCAGCTTCACATTTGCCGCAGTGCGCGGCCCCAAATTGGCCACCACGTCTCTGAGAATGGCAATTGCGTGCTCATCGTTGTGAGCAAAGTGATCTGCCACACCGCTCATTTCCGTATGAACACGAGCTCCGCCAAGGTCTTCTGCACTGACGTCTTCGCCTGTAGCCGCTTTGACGAGTGGAGGTCCTCCCAAGAAGATCGTTCCCGTACCATTCACAATAATGGTTTGGTCCGACATCGCAGGCACGTATGCACCACCCGCAGTACACGAGCCCATCACACAAGCGATTTGTGGAATGCCCAGAGCACTCATGTTGGCTTGATTAAAAAAGATCCGTCCGAAATGTTCCTTGTCCGGAAAAACCTCGGACTGCATGGGCAAAAATGCACCGCCGCTGTCGACGAGATACAAACACGGCAGGCGATTCTCGAGCGCGACTTCTTGCGCACGCAAGTGCTTTTTAACCGTGAGCGGATAGTACGTACCACCCTTCACCGTCGCATCGTTGGCCACAATCATACAAGTGACACCACTGACGCGACCAATTCCTGCCACGACGCCCGCGGCAGGAACGTTATCCTCATAAACACCATCGGCGGCATAAGGAGCAATTTCCAAAAACGGGGTTCCCGTATCGAGCAGAAGCGCGATGCGATCGCGTACAAATAACTTTTTCTGCTCCGCGTGACGCGCTCGCGCTTTATCTCCTCCGCCGGAACGAATCTGCTCGAGCTTCAACCTGAGCTCGTTGTTCAGTTGTTCATGAAATTTATAATTTGCACGAAACTCATCAGAACGCGTGTCGGCATGACTGCGGATGAGGGTCACAGGATGGTCTCCTTGCATCGAATCAGCTCACAGGAGCGAATTCTTTGGTTCAAAAGAGAAACTTTCGAAAACCTGAGTCTTAGCTGTTTCGGTACATTTAGACAAATGCGGGGCGACTGGGGGGACTCAGGTCGAGAACTTCACCCCAAAAAGCTCACCTTTAATGCAAAACTAACAAAATCAGCCTCGAAGTGCGGCTATCTGCAGGACGCATTCCCGGGGGACGTTGCCTCTTCCTCGGCCTCGGGCAAGGCGGTTATTGTTGCTCCGCCCGAGGTGGGCTCACCATCAACTGTCGACAACACGCCCACAGGATAACCGCCGAAAATATTGAGCAGGCTACCACTGTCTCCCTTTTCGAAGGAAAATGTGCTCTCGGACGGGACGTAATCGAAAAGAAAAATCCCTTTCGTCTGGTCTGCAGTTGAGGTGTTGGCAACAAAACGCCCTGCCAGTTTCAAAGCCTCAATTGAACGCTTTGATTTATTCACAACCTCTGTTGTCACTATGAAGTAATCTGAAAATTGAAGGCCTCGTTTCTCGGCTTCAGTGAACATGTTGAATTGCTGTTCTCCTTGAAACACCCACTTGCCAAACACATCGCGTGCCCTCCGTTCAATCATGCAGCGCGTTTCATCTTCAGAACCACTAAACGGCGACTTCAAACAACTGCGGTGTTTATCTCTCAGTTGCACCAAGGGCGTCGTCATATCCTTTCTAATGCCGAGCAAAACGGCGTATTCATCTTCAAATGCAGTCAACCGAAAAAACGCCTCACGTATTTCTGGAGTCATATTGCAAAAAATGCGGGAATCGAGATCATCTGGATCTATATTTTGCGCATTTTCCGCTAAAGCACAAAATCTATCGCTTGACAGAAAGGCTATCGAACGCAGATTTCTATTTTTGGTCTTTGCAATCGAGGTCACGTCGAGAAAAATAGGATAATCGGCCCTCAATGCATCAGGAAGATATGCATAAGCGGCACCCTTGATTCGGTTGAGCTTGACCACCGCATCGTTATAGCGCTTCAACCTTTTATCGTTTTTTTCGGTCACCCGAGCATCAATCTTTATTGTGTCTTGCAACGAGAAACATGCGGTCTTGGTTCCCGGCTGACTTTGAGTTTTAA
>CAYWSV010000144.1:0-8693 GCA_964460155.1 uncultured Oligoflexia bacterium
GCCGGCAGGATACACCCGCAAAGATGGTTCCAAAGTGGTTGGCGGACTGTTTTTCACTCTCGAGGGAGTGGGTTTCGGAAGGTCGACAGTGAAACCGTTCGGATTTGCGGGACGCCTTTTTGCCCTTGAGTGTCTGGATTCCCAATTTAGTGCACTCAATGTTCAATTTTTTGAATCGGAAATGAGTTGGTCAAAATACCTCAGCAAGTCGCTCGGGCTATTGAAAATAGCCTCTTCGGTGAATTTCGTTCGTGCTGGCAGTCGCCCCTTGAGCCTTACTGCGTCGGCTCGTGCCACGCTCTTCGAGACCGATGCAAGCTTGGGTTACGAACACGACCTGCAAAAATCAGCCGAGTCCGATAAGTCGAGTTTGTTGATGCGCATTTCTCGAGAGCAGCCGATTTTCAGGAAAACTGCTTTGACGCTGACGTTGCCCGCGGAGGCTGGAATGAAGATTCCTTTGCACGACAGTCCGGGAGAGAACCGCATGGATGTCAGTGTGACTCCCGCTTTGTCGTATGCGCCTTCGAAGAGATTGAATTTAAAGTTGACGGAAAAATTGGGGCTCGAGAGAGTTTCGGCAAACACCAATTCGGCAGAAGTGGTGTTTGAAAGCGCAACCGGAGCCAACCTCTCATTTACGCTTCAGCCATATTTGATTGTGAGCTCAGGCAGCTTATTCAGTTTGAAAAAAAACACCGACACAGCCGCTGTAACAAACAAAACAACTTTGACGTTCACTCTGCTGGGTTTACTTTAAATTCAATCAGCTCAGCACGGCTCGGACGCGTTTGCTGAAGTCACGCACGGCCTCTTGCAAGCTCATGCCCGAATCCACTGATCGACGCACCTCGATAGCCTGCAAAAGGTCACTCATAATTTCAAAAGGGTCATCCTTTTGAGAACATGCAACACGACCCGTGTTTTCGAGTTCAGTGACAAACTCGTTGAGCTGATCAACGGAGTAATTTTGCGCAAGGTCGCGCAGTGCTTTGATGTCCATGATGTGTGAATCCTTACGCCTTGACGCCGTGTTCGGCCAGAAACTGACGCAGACTTTCCTCGCGGGTCGTGCAGAGCGACGCCACAATTTGTCCGTTGCGTACAAGTGCAAGCGTCGGCAAATTCTGGATGTCCACGCTCTCGCGGGAATTCGGATTCTTTTCAGCATCAATCTTGAAAAGGTCCATTTTCAACTCTTCGGCAACCCGACGGAACATTGGAGCGGCCATGCGGCAAGCGCCGCACCAGCCGGCATAGTAATCAACCAAGGCGAGTTGACTGTTTGCGATAGAGGCGCCGAAATTATCATCAGAGAGTTCAATAAAGTCTGTCATTGCGTCAATTCCTCGATTTCCTGTCACGGCGGGACGCAACTTTTTCAGCACGAATTCGCTTTTTAGAAGAAGACGAAACGCGGTTTTTACGCCGTGATGTTTTGTCGTCCCGTGTGAGCCTCTCGTACTGACCCGTCCCCAAAGCTACAGGTATCATGACACTCTGGCCTTTTGACAAGCGAACATTGGGGCGGATTTGGGGATTTGCTTTGAGCAGTGTTGCTAATGAAATGCCATAGCGACGCGCAAATTGACTGACTGTTTCTTTGCGTTTGACTCGCGCGACAACCTGAACCGCACGTGCTGCCTGCGGAAGTTTGTCGGCAGCAGCAATTGCAGTGGCGTAGGCGCTTTCTGGAACGCGCAAAACGTAGGGTGAGGTCTCGCTTCCTGGAGGGGTAATGCCAAGGCGGAGTTCAGGGTTAATGCTTTCAAGAACCTTTTGGTCAACTCCAATAGCCGCCGACAGGTCGGAGATTCGCACTGATTTCTCAAGCGCAAGTCCTCGTGTCCGCAGAGCTCGGCTGCCTTCAGAGACTTCGAAGCCGAAGCGCGTGGGGTTCTTCGAGATCACCATCGCTGCAATCAATTTTGGAACGTAATTTCGGGTTTCGTTCGGAAGTCGGCGTGCTGCAGAGAGTCCGAAAAATGATTTGTCAGGCTGACCGCGCATACTTCTCGCAACGCGACCTTCACCCGCATTGTAGCTCGCAGCAGCTAAATGCCAGTCGCCAAAGAGCGTGTAGAGGTAAGTGAGATATCTCGCAGCGGCCACCGTCGATTTTTCAGGATCTCGACGTTCGTCAACGTAGTCATTGAGCTTCAAACCAAAGTTTCGGCCAGTGGCTCGCATGAATTGCCAAGTTCCCGCAGCACGCGCGATGGAAGTGGCCTTGTTGTTGAAGCCCGACTCAATCATGGCAAGGTAAATAAGATCCTTGGGAAGCCCGAAACGCTCCAACACAGGGACGGACTGTGGGATGACATCTTCAGCTCGACGCAGCCAGGTCACAAATGCTCGTCGGCCGCGAGTTTGAAAGTACTGAATCCATTTGATTACGTCTTCGTTAATCACAACTGGATAATCGAAATCGAGATTCGATAAAGCAGGCAACAGGAGCTTGGTGTATTCCTCCGAGCGTGCTTCAACGAGAGCCTTGTTCAGTTTCGATGCAGACCTGAAACGATGTCTGTTTGTTGCGATAAATCTTTGGTCGAAAATACGTTGCCATTCTTGCATGTAGACACTTCCCTCACAGAGGGCAAAGTGGCCTTCGATACCTGAGTTTTGCAGAAGCTCTGCCATCTCTTCAGGGCTCCGTGCGGAGTCGGCATCGAGAATTTCTTTTTCAGCATCTTTTTCCGATTCATCAACCAGAGCGACGCTTTCGTCTTCATCTTCGGAATCGTCTGTATTTTGAAGAGTGGCCTGAACAACTTCGGCGAATTCATTCGCCCGAGGGTCGGTCTGTGTGAGTTCTCGATTGGCAGCATCGTTTGCTTGATTGCTCATGGCCTGGGGGAACCCACGATTGTTCTCAGTCATGAGGGGCTGCGCGGTTGGGTCACTCAATTGATTGTTGAGCTGAGAGTTGGAGCCAGCTTGGAGTCTTCTTTTCGACTGGGTCTGCGCCGCAGACGGCTGGACCTGTGGCACAGCTCCGCTTGTCACTGGGGTTTTGTTCAATCCAGTGCGTTCAAGCATCGATAGTTGTGAACCGTCGAGCGAAAGACGAGGTGAAGCGCGATTATGTCCACGTGACTGACAAGCAACGGTGCCAAACAAACTCATGGCGATCACGAGTCCCGTAAGTCTGTTGTGCTTTTTTCGTTGTTGCAAAATCACTGCCACTCAACTTCTCCCAGACGGCCGTCACGCCGCAAAGACTCTCTTTGCAATAAAAATAGGCTATTTAGAGAGTGGTTAACCGATGCCTCGTTTCCCACTTTACCGAGTTCGGCGCAACGGGAAACTTTTCTCGGGCCCGAAAGTCGGGCATTGTGTGACAATAACTTTGATGATTTTTAAATAACCTTTTGTAATTAATGTTTTTTTTATAGAATTTGGAGACACGGGTGGTCGAAAATCTGACGCTTTCCAAAATGGCAGTAAGCTTCAATTCTGCGGATGGGACGAGCACGTCCGAGCTCGCGAGCGCTTTCGAGGTTCATGGTGGGGCCCGCGAGGCCCCCTTTAGATTGAACGTGACCTACCAGATCGACGGGCAGCCCCTGACACAGGACGCGAGGATTCATCTTAGGCATTCGGGTCGCTTCCAATGCACCCGGTGTCAGGCATCGGTTAAGAAATTGTTTGATGGTTTCTGTTATCCCTGTTTGCAAAAGTCGGCTCAGGCGGACCGTTGTGTGTTAAATCCCGTGGGATGTCATTATCTCGCTGGCACCTGTCGCGAGCCCGAGTGGGGGCAGGAGTTTTGCTATCAGCCTCATTACGTCTACCTCGCGTATACAGATAAGTATAAAGTTGGAATTACGCGGCGACAGCAAATTCCCGTGCGGTGGATCGATCAAGGTGCGACCATGGCCGTGCTGCTGGCGGACGTAGGATCACGACATCAGGCTGGTCAGCTCGAGGATTTTCTGACCTCCCGTTTCGCCGATAAAAGCCACTGGCAGAAAATGCTCAAATCGGGGAATCAACGTCCGCCCGTTTCGGAGTTCATTTCTGTCAGCAATGATGCGCTTCAAATGCTGCGTGAGGCACTCTCTGGAAAAGACGAGATTGCCGAGAAATTGCGTGTTTCTGCACCTGCGGTTGCCCCCAAGGCGAACTCAATCCGGTTGCTCGAACAGGCCCGAGTGGTCGAATTGGATTTCCCGCTCTGGTCAGGGATTCCAGAAAAAATCGTTTCGCTGAATTTGGATAAGACCCCCGATTTGCAGTCGCCCGTGTTGGGGATCAAAGGCCAGTACCTTTTCCTCGAGCAGGGTGTGTTTAACGTGCGGCGTCACGAAGGCTACGTCGTGAATTGTGAGATTCTGAACTAGCCCGTCCGAGATTGTGCAACACAATCGTTTCGAGTTCGTCGATGCTAATGGGTAGAAGACTCATCGAGAAGCGTCGTTTTGAAAGTCGCCAGCGTGTAAGCCTGAGCAGAGCTTCCCACATCAAGATTCGGATTCTGTGAACCGTACCGACCGCCAGAAGTGCAACGGGAAGTTGTGCTTTCGTCTTCGATGCTACGGCGATAAATTTTTGTTCCGAGAATTCACGCTGCATTTCAAGTGCAAGCAGAATTCGCCACAGAAGGCGTGTTGTCCAGCCCAATCCAGATAACGGGTTGTCCCAAAGTTGAGAGAAGCGCAACTGGAAAAGACGGCGTGCTGCGGTTTTCACTTCTCCAATCAACCCCACTTCATTGACCGTACGTTGATGGGATTGTTTGCTCCATGCTTCAACGGTTCTCCAATAGTCGTCCAAAGATTTTCTGCGCAGCTGCTCCAGACACTCAATGACCGCGAAGTTGCGTGCAAGTGATGTGAGTTTCACAAATTCCTGTCGGTCACGCAGCCACTGTGATGAGGGAAGTTCGATGACATATCTCACGCGCGCTGGTCGGACTCCGTCCAGAATAACAAGGCGAAGGTCTGACGAGGTGATCAATGACAGTCCGTCGGGTGTCTGGCGAAGATTCGGATGTTCCTCGGGTGAAATTCGGTGGAAGCGGATCTCCGAGACTCCAGCTTTCCGCAACTCGATGAGGCGAAGCGACAGTGTGCGCAAATCTCGTTCGTCGAGCGTTGGTCCGATTTCAACCTCTGGAGACCTTTTTATATGTTGAAATACGATGGCCGTTGCAACTCGAAACACCCGCAGAATCCCAACGTCCAAAACTGTATTGAGAATGTTTCGCAGACCAAAATATTTTCTGAGCTCAAGAGCGAATGAATTTCTTGCTGATATGGACGTCGCTGTTATTGCGAGTTGGGTAAGGCCACGCATCGCGGCTTGGACCTCAATCCTCAAATCAATTCCATTTTCAGCAAGAATTCGGATAAAGTCTGCCATGAAATGAGCGGTTCCGTGACTGTACTCTTCCGTAGTCATCAGCTTTGTTAGTTCGTCGAAGAGTTTGTTGTTGTGTAGGGCGTCGGGGTTGGAAACTAGTAAATAAAGTGTGTCCAAAACGCCACCCACATCGCGCAGAAGCAAACGATAGAGCATCGCCTTGAACTGTTCGCGTGTATTTGGTTCCCAGATGAAGCAAGGGTTGAGGTCGATCATCGACACCGTGAGTGTCTTGTCGTCGAGAAGAATATTTCCGGGGTGTGGGTCAGCCCAGACGATTCCGTGTTCAAAAAGTAAACTCAGATAGGCTCCAATGAGCCTGTCGGCGATATCTCTACGTTCCAAATATTTGGTTTGAACGCTGCGCGTGATCTTCGTTCCCGGCATGCGCTCCATAAAAAGGTATTTTTGATGTGTGTGAAAGTATTTCGGAACAACAACTTTAGAATGAGGCGGCAGAGACGCGCGAATAATGTCGGCATTCTCTTGTTCGCGGCGAAAGTCGAGCTCAGCTGAACATTGTTTGAAATAATGTTCAATCCCGCGTTGAAGCGCATCGCACATGCCAATAAGTTCCAGCTTCAACATTTGTCCAAGTGTCGCGTCAGTTTCAATGTTCTCGCGGATCGACGTCGCGATACGGCTGAGGTGCGCAGCCTGAATTTCCAGAAGCTCTTGCAGCCCGGGGCGTTGAATTTTGACCAAAAGCGTTTCGACCGAAAATTTTTCGCGTCCTGCGGGGTTTAATTTGAGTTCATAGATTGCGCCCACGCTGGCTGCTGCAAAATGGGGGACCGGAACCTTTGGAACATCTAAATACTGTTCCCATGCGTCTTTGACCTCTTGTTGATTCAGCACTTGGAGCAGATGAAGAAAGGATTTCTCGACACTCGGAAAAACTCCACCTGCAGCATCCTGCGAACTCCTCAGTTCGCGCGCCAAATTCGGAGGACACATTTCAGAGAGGACCTGTGCGGTTTTAAGATACAATCCTCCCAGTTCCTGAATGGCCAACGATAAAAGTTTGCTTGCTGTGAGCTGATCGCGTGGTGTGCACACAATTGAGATGAGGGCATTCAAACTCGATTCCGGGGGTATAAGTGCGAGCACGTCTTGCAGAAACGGGAGAATAACTTTGCCACGTGGGTCGCTCTCAAGCACGCGCTGCAATTTGGGAATTGCAAACTGGACAAACAAACCGCGGGTGAGCTGTTCGGCAAATTTTGCAAGCATCAATCGATCGGCTTCGCTCAAGCGGAATAAAGCTTCAAAGCATTGCTCCCGAATTTCGGGAAAAAGAGATGCTGCACGCGATGAGACAACCGGCAAGAATCGCAAGAATTGTCCCAGCCGTTTACCCATGGTGCCAAGTTCGAACTCAAGAAGGTCCATGTGAAAGAGAAGCGGGATCAGGCGAGGATGTTTCTCGATGAGTGTCGCGATCGATCGGATCGCAGGGCTCAGAGTTTTCGTTGTGAATTCCTCTGACTCCATAAAAGACAGATCGGTTGAGGAAAGTTGTTCAGCCAGATTTCGGATTGATTTTTCGAAGTCACGCAGCAGATCGGTCTCGGAAAATACGGCCAGAAGCGCGGTGCTCAGTTCATTTTTTCGCAAGCGAGCAATTGTTTTCTGTGGAATGTTCGGGTTTTTTGAGAGCGTGACCATCAACGAGCTGATGAGTCGGGCAAAAAGATCCGAGTTTTCGGCAACTTGTTTTGCAATTGGCGAGACCCAGCTTAAATCAGCCTGAAACAATCGTCCCAATTTTTTTGAGCGTCTTTTTAGACGCGCCGTTTTTTTCTGGACACCCATACGTCTCCGAAGGGGGGATCGAGTCACCCGCTGCACTCTGGGGAATGATTCGGATCAAATCATCGCTTTGTTCAGGGCAGGAAAATTGACGAGCTTCGATGGGGTTTTCGCGTTGTCCTGAGTTGATTGATTATAAAGCACCAAAACCAATGAACAAAAATTTCAAAATAAATAAATCTCTCCGTTGACCCCAAAAGAACACTTTAAATCTCTGCTTGAACACCGATGAGGAGGGGTGTAGGGTGATTTGTACAACTTAAAGTTGTACGAACTTGGGCTCGTTAGCCCATCCTGCTGCTGAGTAATGTGGCACTAATGGAAGAGGTGAGTTATGAACATCACTGCAAAAACACGGTTTGGATTGAAGGCGCTCATGGACATTGCGTACCACCACCGCGTGGGCCCAGTTCAACGCAGACACATCGCAGTTCGTCAGGGCATACCCACTGACTACATGGATCAAATCCTGATGAGGCTGCGCAATAGCGGCCTGATTCAGAGCTTGAGAGGGCGTGAAGGAGGTTATCACCTCGCGCTCGAGCCAGAAGAAATTACCGTTTGGGACGTGGTCAACTCTGTAGAAGATGAGCCTTACAGCGTCCATGGTCACAAGCCCGACGAAAACCTCGCTTATGCCACAGAATGTATCACTGAGCCGGCTTGGAACGCCGTCTCTGAGGCGATAGTTGTACAACTTAAGAGTTGTACACTTGCCAAGATGCTCAACGAGGCTGAGGGACGCATTTTGGCCAAGGGCCTTGACCCCGTGGACCTCATGGAGTCGCGTCCCAAGGGGAGTTCACAGGGTCCGGTTCGCAATGTGGTCGGTCTCGCGCAGGGCTAATCTCAGCCTTCGATTTGAACTCGTGCGCTCAGCGCAGCTGCCCCCCTCCAGCCGAAGATGATTGGTTGCGAGGGGGGCGTGCTTTTGGTACCTGCCCAAGCGTCGTTGGTGACCCATCAGTTTTATTTTACTGAGGCATAGCGGTGACGGGCGGCTCGGAGAAAATATGAAGGCACTCGGTCGAGAACTCAGGCAGGAATTTCCGATTTTTGTATACAACCAGCGCGTATCTGCTGACGGAACGACGTTGCCTTTGTGTTATCTTGATTCGGCAGTGTCGACTCAAAAGCCGCAAGTTGTCATCGATTCGATGAGTCAATTTCTTTCCCGTGATTATGGGAGCGTGCATCGTGGTGCTTATCAGCTTTCGATCCGCGCAAGTGAAAAATATGAAGCTGCACGCGAGCGAGTCGCACGATTTATTGGTCAAGGAATTCAGGCTTCTCAAGTTGTATTTACTCGGGGTGCGACTGAGTCATTGAACATTCTGGCGCATGGTATTGCTTCGACTCGGTTGAACAGTGGTAGTCGAATTGTCATTCCAGCAATTGAACATCACGCGAATTTTGTTCCTTGGCAGCAAGCGGCGCTGCAGGCTGACTGCGAATTAGCCTACATTCCTCTTGTGGGAACTCGTGGGGCGGATCTCCGATTAGATCTATCCGTT
>CAYWSV010000145.1:0-8669 GCA_964460155.1 uncultured Oligoflexia bacterium
TTTTTGCTTTTTGTCCGGAAAACCTGCCAGTGGTGCAACTAAATACTCCGCATGCGATAAAGAATTTCACAATCCTAGTCACTTGCACAGCGGGTGCCCTTTTTGAATTCTTCACGGCCATAATGACAGTCGAAAATTAAAAATTACTCTCATTGTTACAGCTATTTAAAAAAATCGCCTTATTTTTTCTGTGACTGATGTCGAGCTTAGAACAACAGGAAAAGAGTGGAACTTTCTGAGGAGAATGCTGAAATGAAAATGTACGTTCAAACCATCATTTCTGGATTCATTTTTGCGTCATGTGGAGTTTCCCAACAAAATATCAACGAAGATAAAGACACCGAACGGGTCGTTGAGGAAGCAGACTCGCGCTATGGTTACTTAAGAACCGACAGCGGGCTTTTGGGTGTCACCTATATTGTTGAAAACGGCATGGCTGTGCTCGATGACCACATCCGCTTACCTTTGAGTTCGATCTCCACCTCACTTGGAGAAGATGGACTTGGTCTCACAAGTATTAAAGGAGTTCGTTACTGGACGGGTGGACGCATTCCCTACGTTCTTCCGGCCCAGTTTGATTATCCGAACGAGTGGAAGGTCATGGTGGATACTTGGGGGCGGGCTGGAGTCCGGTGGGTTCCACGCGATGCATCGGATAAAAATTACGTCAAAGTTGAGATGACAGCCGACTCTTCATGCGGTTCAGCTGAGAGAATTGGCATGATTGGGGGCGAGCAAATACTCAAACTCAGACCCAAATCTAGACCGGGGAACTGTGACATTCAGAGAACAATTATTCATGAAGCCGGCCACATCATGGGTTTTCTGCATGAACAAATGCGCTCCGACAGAGATTCTTTCGTCACTTTTGATATATCGAGAGTTCGCTTTCCAGCGACAATGCCGCAATCTGAAAGGACAGCGCTGCTGCAAAGATTACAAGCCCAATCTCAAAAAATAGATGGGACCGTAAACATGGGAGATTACGATTTGCAGTCGATCATGCACTATTCTACGGAGCAAACCATGGGCGCAATGCGTGCAAAAAACGGCGCCGAAATTAAACAGGCAAAAATGCCGTCGGAACGTGATATAGAATCGGCAAGGAGAATTTACTCAAGCCTCATTGCACAATCTGCTGCACCTGCGCCTACCGCCACAAGACCACCAAATATTGGTATGCAACCGCCTGTAAACCAAGTTGATGCTCAAAATTCTCAATCACCAACTTTGATTGAAAACAAATGTGAAGTGTTTAGCCTGCGGCAAGCCGTTATTCATACGAGTTCTACGACCAAAGCGAAATGCGAGTCAATATGCTCTGAATTTGAAAGGGTAGATGCAAATCGACGATGTGCTTGGAGCTCAAAGGTGTTTAGAGCCCATCCGGAAAAACAATGTCTTTCGAAAAATGGCTCTCAAATAATTTCGGACCTTAAGCTTACAACTCTAGTTGTTTGCGAAGCAATTGCTCTGTCACACTCGCGCAGATTTCCAAAACACAGCACAATTTGGGGTGACAGAACCATCCGATAAATTTTACTTATTGTTCGATTTTCTAAACAAAAATCTCAAAGGAAATAGCGCAGCTCAAGAGTTAACGGCTGCGTTCCTTCAAACAAAGTAAACACGCACTCGTTGAATTTCGGTGCACTGAAGCGGATCTTCGGATTGTTTGAAAATGCGAATCCCTCTGTGGGAATACCAAATGCGGCGGTGTTCAATTGGCCATCTGCGTTTTCGTCGTGAAAAAACGCCAGCGCGTAATTGCCGACTGGTAAGAGGTCGAGTGCAAATTCTCCGGTTTCTCCAAGCTCGGAGGCAGTTGCGCAGCGGGTTAGTACGGCTTTGTTGCCGTCGGTAGGGAAGCCTTCTGCAGACGAAAAAACGCTCACACAAAGCTGGCCGCGTTTGTTTCTCAATTGATTGGGTTTAAGGATCACTTTTCCGGCACTCACCTCATCCATCAACTGACCGAACGAGGCCGTGTGGATGAGAGCGCCGACAAGTAGGGCTGAAATAGAACCAATGAGTCTCAAATGTGTTTCTCCTGCTGTGTGTCAGCAAGAAAAGCGCGTCGGGACTCAGACACTGCTTAACGGCTGAATGTGCTTCCGAACCTTTCGCGCATCATTTCCAGCGCGAGTTCCGTGAGGTCTTCAGCACTGGGCTTGCAGTAATAGTCGGCATCCGAAGCGTACGGTGACCTGCTCGCAAGAGCTGTCAGTGTCCGAGGTGGTGCGTCGAGATGCTCAAAGCCGCGCTGTTCTTCGATCACGTGCTGGAGCATAAACGCACTTGCGCCGCCCGGCACGTCTTCATCCATAAAAATCACCATATTTGTTTTTTCCAGTGATTTTCGAATGATTTTATGAGTGTCGAAGGGGATGAGCGTCTGCACATCGATAACCTCGAGCGAGACTCCGTGCCCTGCCAGTTCTGCAGCTGCCTCTTGAGCGACTCGAACGCATGCTCCATAGGTGACAACTGTGATGTCCGAGCCCTCGAGAACCACTTCAGGTGTTCCTAGCGGAACGCGGAATTCTGTGAGGTTGTCTGGAACTTTTTCTTTCAAGCGATATCCATTGAGCACTTCAATGACCAACGCAGGATTGTCGCCAGCAAAAAGCGTGTTGTACATACCCGCAGCCTGCGTCATGTTGCGAGGAACGCAAACGTACATGCCGCGCACGGAATTGAGGATCATGCCGATGGGTGATCCGGTGTGCCAGATACCTTCGAGCCGGTGTCCTTTGGTCCGAATGATGACTGGAGATTTCTGACCGCCCGCGCTGCGGAAATGAATGGTCGCCAAATCATCCGACATCACTTGCAGGGCGTAGAGTAAGTAGTCCAGATATTGGATATCCACGAGTGGTCGCAATCCGCGCAAGCCACAGCCAATGCCCTGACCGAGGATCGTTGCTTCGCGGATGCCCGTGTCGGTCACCCTGAGGTCGCCGTATTTGGCATTCAAACCTTCAAAAACAAGGTTGACGTCGCCGAGCTTGCCGACGTCCTCGCCGAGTGCGAAGAAACGCGGATTGGTTTGGAAAAAGTGATCAAAAAGTTTGAGCAGCACAACGCGTCCGTCGACACTCTCGGACGACTCCGAATAGCGTGCAGGAACACCGTCGAACCGTGTGGGATTCTCATCGGATTCGCTGTATAAATGCGAACCGTAGCGCTGTCTGTTTTGTTTGAAAAATTGATCCGAGTAAGCGCAAAGGTCGAGCGCCGCAGGATGCGTTTCTCCATAAAGAGCAACAGCAGCTTTGCGCAGAGTGCTTTGCATCAGTTTTCGGTTGAGCGTGACTCCCGCGCGCAATTCTTCTGAACAGCGGGCAACCTTCTCAGACCCCTTCAAAGAGAGTTTTGCAACTGTATCGAGTTTTTCCAATGCCTGATTGCGTTCGGTGCGTAGTGGTCCCTGATAAAGCTCCCAAGCTTCCTTGCGCGCATTTTCGACGAGAGTGCGGTCTTCGCTCTCCATGGAATCAAGTTCGGATTCAGTCGCAAACCGTTGCTCGATGATCCAGCGTCGCATACGGCGCAGGCAGTCGTGATCTTCTTCCCAGGCTAAACGCTCTTTTGTTTTATATCGTTCGTGGCTGCCGCTCGTCGAGTGGCCCTGAGGTTGAGTCAGTTCAACAATGTGAAAGAGTGCAGGTGAATGTTCCCTGCGGGTTTTCTCGACACCAAGATAGTAGGCTTCGACGAGCGCAGGATAATCCCATCCGGCGACCACGTGAAGATCGAAACCTTTTGCGCTGCCACGCGATTGAAATCCCGACAGAGCTTCGGAGATTGAACCTTTGATTGTTTGGAATTCACGCGGAACCGAGATTCCGTAGCCGTCGTCCCAGACCGACATGACGAGCGGAACCTGAAGGACACCCGCCGCATTCAAGCTTTCCCAGAAAATGCCTTCGCTTGTGCTCGCATCACCAATGGTTCCGAACGCAACTTCGTTGCCATTGCGGCTGAAACCGCCGCCGGCGTTCGCGAGTGCAGGTTCTTTGCGATAGAGCTTTGAGGCGTAAGCCAAGCCTAGCAAACGCGACATTTGCCCTGCCGTAGGCGAGATATCAGACGAAGATTGTTTTTTCTCAACAATCGGAAGCCATTTGCCCTGTGCATCCAACATGCGCGTGCCGAAGTGACAATTCATTTGTCGGCCTGCGGAGGATGGCTCATGTTCGACATTCGTGTCTGCATACAGTTGAGAAAAGAATTCACGGACCGACAGAAGACCTGCCGCCATCATGAATGTTTGGTCGCGATAGTATCCGCTGCGGATGTCGCCCTCACGAAACGCTTTGGCCATGGCGAGTTGTGGGACTTCTTTGCCATCTCCAAAAATGCCAAACTTGGCTTTGCCGGTCAGAACTTCCTTGCGGCCTGTCAGACTCGCTAGTCGGCTTCTGTAACCGACCCGGTAATCAGAAAGTATTTCTTCGCGTGAGAGGGTCAGTTTACCCTTGGCCAGCGAAAGTCCGTCGGATCTGACTGCGACCTTTTCCATGTCCTGCTCCAAAACAAATGGTCCGAAGGCTTGAAACCTTCGGACCATAGCAGAGCGGAGTGTGAATTCAACAACAGGCTGCCCTTACGGGGTGAGCCTGAGCCGCCCCTTAGGGCTGGATTTCACCCTGAATTGATGCGCTGTTGCGGTTTCCTGCCACTTTAGGACGGATGAAGGCTTGTGATCCGTGACCCATGAATCGGCCCAAATACTCCTGAACCAGCAAAAGTGGGTTGACCCTTTGCCTGTCGTGGGAAGCTACCCAAGTGACCGTGTTATCGGGATTAAGAATTGCATCGACGTCGAAGGCATCGACGTTTTGTTCCTGATAAGCGTGAATTTGAACAACCCGCACGCGCAGACGGAAGCCTTCATTTTGCACGATGAGCTTCTCTTTGCCCCTCAGAAGCATCAGCCCGCTGCGTGGAACGCCAAGTCTGAAGATCCGCACCGCGAGATCGGGACGGTCCTGCATGACCAGATCATTGAAGTAAGTGACGTGTCCATGAAGGATGGCTGTGAGTTCTTCGAGAAAAAAACCTATCGCCTGATTGAGCACTTCTGTGGGCTGTTGCGCCTGCGTGGACTGACCGCAGGCCAAACGCGCCATGTTTTGGATCCAGAGAATCTCTGAGTGCTTCATGGTGATATGCCTCTTGTGTTTAAGAAGAGGTTACCATGAATTTCTTTCAGAGGAGAAATTCGCTTCCTAAAAAATATCTAAACGTTGATTCGCGAGCCGAGTCGAGCAGATCGCTGAATCGTAGATTTGAGGTCGCTGTTTGCGAAAATGCATTTGATTGATTGGTGTAGAGGATGGTTCCATACAAATTCCAGCCGTCCCCCATTCTTTGGTTCAGGCTGTTGCGCCACTCAATGGTATGGCTTGTGTAGTCGGCCGAGGCGGCCGCAGGTCGCCAATCGTTTTGTGCAACACCGCGCCGATTGAGCTCCGAAGCAAGCGACGGAGCCAGATAAGATTGCTCGCTGCCGGAAATACTTCTGAAGTGCGATGAAAAACTCAACCCGCCTGAAAAATAAATTCTTGGTGTGATGTTGATTTCAAGAAACCGTCCTTCATTTTCCATTGCCGTCACCAAAAGAGGTGAACCCAGTGCAACCGAGCGCCAGACTTTTACAAGCGAATAGCCCCGCGGATTCTGCAGGCGAATGGTTCTTGAGCCGAGCCATTCCAAGTCAACCGACCAGGCATCGATATCGGCAGCAGGTAATGCGTCTGTGCCGAGGATGCGCTGCCACGAGAAAGCTGGGTTAATGACAAAACGGCCAGCTTTGAGTTCGAGTTCGGGTGAGAACGTGATTCTCGAAAAGTTTTCCTTCAATTGATTCGATCCACTGGCGAATGATGCTTTGAAATGTGCAGTGAAGGAATTCAGTGGAATCCAGTGGAGATGTCCTTCGCCGCCCGCAAGCCAGCCTGAGTTTCGACCGCCGCGTCCTTGCATGGGAAAAATGGGGTCGAAGGGTGGACTAAAAAAACGTCCGACCGAATTTCCATAGCCACCCGAGACCCTTAAATCAAAGGAACTCTGCCACTGCAGGTTGTCACTAAATCCTTCGTAGCCGGCAATCGCTGTGCCGCTCGAAAACCATTCGGCACCCTGCAATTTGAGCGTCTTAATCTTTTCAGCTGCAGTCTTACTGAGTCCTGATTTTGCTGATTCGTCGTCATACTCTTTCTGGCTGGTTGAAGAGATAGGGACCTTCGAACCAGAAAGTAAGCCGCCCTCGACGGCCAAAAGCCCTGTTGAGCGGAACTGCCAGTCGACTCCCAGTGCCGGTAACGATGTGCAAGCAATAAGGCTCAGAAAAATCTTTGTCTGCATAAGTTCGAGTTTAATCCTGTGCAGTGGCGTCTGCCAGAGGGTCAAATTGCGACCATGGAATGAGACGAGACTGAAGAAAAAGTTGTTGCGCTCTTTGTAAAGCTCCCTTTTCCCAAACACTGAATTGGATAGATCGGGAAAGTTGTTGAGGGGAACTGAGTCGAGTGTGATGTAAAAGCGCTGCCACCGTCGCATCGAGGACTTCTGCTGATTTTACGCCAAAGCAGATCGGCGATTTTGCAGTCAGAGCCAAAACAATTTCGGGAGGAATGGGATCGGTATTTGCCGCAAGAGAATATATTTCATGAGTGTGGATATCCCATGAGCTCCATTGGCGCGCGGCTTTGAGTTCGCGCATGATTTTTTCTGAGGTTGACCACGTTTTGGTCCACAAATGAAGGGTGTGGCGAGGAATCAGGCCTTGTTTTTCGAGTTGCCCAAGTGTCCAGCTCAGTCCATTTTCGCGCAGATTCGGCGATGCGAGAGCCGGCACAGACCAGCGCAGAGATACTTTTCGTTCGCGCAAAGAACGCGCAGCATCGTCGGTGGTGTTGCCCACGCCGCATGCGAGCATGTCGAGTGCCGATAGAGTTTTCTTGGTGCTTTCGTCGAGTGAAGTCCAAACCCGAACGAAAAAATGCACAGCAGTTGGGCTTGCAAAAATGTGCAGGTGTCCGGGCTGACTTAACGATTTTTTCAAGTCATCCGAGTTAAACTGAGGATTCATGACGGCCTTAAGAACAGGCCACTCGTTGTTATCTGGTGGAGTCGAATCGTCGGGGGCAACTCCGCAACGAATGTTGAGCATTATTTTTCCCCCGTAGAGTTGGCCAACGGCGTGCGTAGAGTCATGAGTCGATCGAACCCCTTTTTCAGCAACTCTGCATGCAATCGTGCAGCGAGCGGACTGGCCAACAGGGACCTGAAAACATCTTGGTGATCGTGAGAATCTGCAAGTTGAGCGAGACTCTCTATTTCAGCTGAAGAAAAACTAAACGACAAATGACTGCTCTGTTCGCCTGATGCTGCCCATGTCGTCAGCTGTGTTCCATCAAAATATGCCGCGAGTGCCGTGTGACAATTGCCTCCAGTGAGCCAGAGTGTGGCACGTTCGCAGGCTGCTGCGAGCGAAGCCTGACTGTTGTTGAGCTTCGCAAGAAGTGCGCGGAGCTCATGGTCGGAATCGCGGCATTCAATAGCCACAACACCCTGCGCAGGGGCGGGGGTTGAAATCGTGGGCGGAAGGGTGAGCATGCGTGACTCGTCAAACAGACCAAGTCGGTCGATGCCAGCTCGGGCGAGCATAATGAAAGAAAATTCATCTTTGCTGACACGTGAAAGTCGAGTGTCGACGTTTCCACGCAATACAACCAATGGAAGGGCCGCGGGCGCGAACGTCTTTTTAAGAAAAAACTGCCGGCGAGCACTTGTTGTTCCAACCTGCGCTGCCGATGTCCAGTCCATATCGCGCAAATGGCTGAGAATGTCGTTGGTTTTTTCTTCGAGATTGGTCGGGCTTTTGGTTCTGCTTTGAAAAAAGCTGAGCAGACGAGGAGAGAAAATCATGACATCCGCTGGATTGGCACGCGGAAGAACCGCGGCAACGCGCAGGCCTGTGGTTGTTTCTACAGGCAGATCCTTCATGCTGTGCACGGCAAGATCTGCGCGTCCCGCAAGAATCTCTTCCTGCACCTCTTTTACAAATAGGCCTTTCCCAGTCTTTAGATGCGCCGGTAGATTGGGGTCATCAAGGGCCACTTCGGCCAGAGCGCCGCGTTGCATTTTGTCGCCACTGGTTGTGACGGTGTTGAGCTCAACCTCAAGCCCCTCTTTTTCAAGAAGCGCTTTAACGGTGTTCGCCTGCCACAAGGCCAGCGGACTTTTGCGGGTTGCGATGAAAATCTTCCGCTTGCTTGTCAAGACTTACTCCGTTCGTTGTGATCGAGATTGAAGAGGTACTGAAGAAGATCGCCCACAGAGTCTTTGTCCGGATCCAGCCGACCATCTGTGCGTGCAAGCAGTGCCGGGTGCGATACAAGTTTTTTTGCAATTGCTTCTGCTGTCACCGTGACTTGTTCTTCCGTCATGCCGTTCGGCGCCTTCAGGCTCTTTTGGATCTCTTTGCTGACAATATCCTTGACGAGCACATGAAAACGACCCACGTGAACAAGGTTCTCGCGTTGCCTTCGGTGTGAAATAAATTCCGCGACTTCACCTTGAATAATACGCTCGGCTTCGCGTGCAGATTGTTCCCGAGCCTTGCGACTCGACTCCATGACTTGGTCGAGATCATCAAC
>CAYWSV010000146.1:0-8649 GCA_964460155.1 uncultured Oligoflexia bacterium
TCGCTTATATCCCTCAAGAACCAACTCTTTTTCGCGGAACACTGCGCGACAACCTGACCCTGCGCAATGACCTAGACAGCGAGCTTATCTCGCTTTTCAAAAAACTCGGTTTACAGTCTCTTCTTGAACGCGAAGGTGGACTCAACCAAACTGTTCACGAACGCGGTGCGAACTTCTCGGCCGGACAAAAACAACTTATTTGTCTGGCTCGAGCTATCGTTCAAGACACTCCCGTCATCGTCATGGATGAAGCCACCAGCGCAGTGGATCCTGAATCCGAGCGACATCTTGAGTGGGCAATGAGCGAACTGCTCGCACAGCGGACACGTATTCTTGTGGCTCATCGACTCTCAACGCTCGAAAACTGTGATTACATTCTGTGGCTAGACTCCGGACGTGTTAAAGCGTTCGGAGCCAAAGATGTTATTTTACCAGAATTTAAGGCTGCGAAGGGCGACGAATCTGCAGCGAACCAATAGGACCTCCGCGCAGTGCTGAACCTAATTTATTTCGCCACTTTCGTGTAGCTGACCTCGATCTCATAAGACGAAGAGCTTAGCAATCCACCCAGTTCTATCGTATTCTCACCAATCAATTTAAAGTCCGTCCAATCTTTTCCATTGACCTTGACTGTCACATTCTTTGAAGCGGCTGCCATGAGTTTGAAGGTCATTTTTCTCGCTTGATCTAGAATTTGGTTGACCACAGCCTCGTAGTTTATGTTCCTCTGGCATTGGTCGATTTCAACACCACCCGACGCCTGAATTTCTGGCCGATAAGATGCTTCAAATATATTCGGCTCATCCAAAGAACACGCTTTGAGAGAACCGTTTGCCAACTTCATGCCAAAGGGAACAATTCCGTGCAACTTTACCTGTTTTACATTTGAGTTCACCTTAACGAGTGCCTCAATTTCTTCAAACTTCGGACGATTTCTTTTGTAATCCTCGTGATCGGGCAGACCGTCGAATCCCGGGTCATGGGTATCGGAAAGAAGAACAAAATGAACCGAAGCACCCTCTCGAAAGAGCGAAGGCTTGCCCAAATTTTTCTTTATGAGTTGAGCAATAGAAAGAAGACCAGTTTCAGTTCCGACGAAACCACTGATCTGCATGGCTGCTCCAAGACACGACTTTGGGGCCACTGTGTCCCCATTTTTGTCGGAAGGCTTAAACCATTCCGATGCACAAAGCCTGTACCGATTCAATTGCATCGGCTCAATTTCTACATTATTCTTCGTTTTAATTTTTCCTGCTTGGGCAACTGTTTGCCTAAAATATTCAACACCCGCAGTGTTGATGAACTTTAAATATCCCGGTTCTGCTTTCGCTATCTTCATTGCGTCACTGACGGAATCCGGGTTCAGCACATTAATGTATTGATGCTCCGCGAGCGGGGTTTCAGGGTCATCAAGCTTATGCCCAATCATGTTCATAACAGCCATGCGTGAATTCGGTGGATATTTATCCAGTGGAATTGCTTCAAATCCATCAATAAATTTTTCGATAAGCGGTTCCATTGAGCCCGAGCTGTCGACGACAAAAACAAAATCGCTCGGCGATGCCTCAGCCGCTTTGACTATGAATTTTTCAATGACCGCCTCATCTTGTTCGACTGCACCGTCGGGCTTGTCGATCGCTCTTTTCTGGTCATCCTTTGGACCAGATGGGTTTTGGATGGGAGCGTCCTTCTTCAAGGACGCTTGAGCATTGTTGTCTTTGGCTGAAACAGTCACAACGGGTTTGGGAGCAATGAGTTTGTCCGTTTGGGTGAACGCAACTTTTGATTGACCGCATCCATGAGTCACTGCGAATGCTGCAATCACGAAGAGCCCTGCCGAAGCGCGGCGAACAAACACTCGATTCATACTCCCCCCAAGTCGAACTCGCATGAGGGTTAGTTCGGTAATCTAATAGATTAGTTGAACATCTATCTATAAGTAACCAAAACAACAATCAAAGTTCTATGCCGGCACGGAGCCCAACCCCCCATTGGGTGGTCGTATTATTCAAGGTTGCCTGTGCTGATACCCGTGTCGCTTTCATTTGGGCATAATCAACAAAAAGTTGAGACTCCCAATCTGTTTTATCGAGGGCAATTCCGAGTCGTGCGGAGTAAACCTTGCCTTTTTCGGATTCACCAATCGATTTCGGCGGCAGCATTTCGGGATCGCTCACATAAAAAACTTTACCCTGCACGAGGTCGAGTTCCGCACGCCAACTCGCACCCAAACGGCTCTGAATTCCTGCGCCCATGACCGACAACGGAACCAAACGCGCATCTACTGCAAGTCCCAAAGGTGAAATGTTGAATTGCCGAGTTGTGCTTGGAGCACGGATGCTTGCACCCAGTTCGTTTTTCGCAAATTCGTAGAGACCGAATTCACCACGAATTTGAACGTCTGGAGATTGCGAAAAATTTACAGCGGCACCCAAATACCCTGCTTCGGAACTCACCTTGCTTTCTCCGGCAATGGCGACTTTTCCCGTGACAGGCGCTTCATAGCGGGCTGCTGCTTTAACAGACTGAACAGTGAGCATTGCCGCTGCTGCAACACCCATACGGCGACCTGTATACAGCGTTCTTTCGGTTCCCGAAGCGGTAAAACTCCCCAAAACATCGCCCTTAATGCTCTGTCCGCGAAGAGCAATTCCCAGAGTCAGTGCCGGAGAAATTTCAACGCCCACTCGAACCAGAGCCTCGCGCAATAGAAATTCCTCAAGAGCACCACTCACCATGTAGGTTCCGCTGTCGGGAACATTGCGCGAAGCAACAAACTCTTCGTTAAACAATCCCGAAATCCACAATCCCGCCGACGGAGAAAAAACTAATCCTGTGTTGCGCTTTGTCGTTTTGGCATAGGTAAACTGCGAAACATCACGGCCGTCTTGTTTACCGCTCAACTCGGATTTGGTATCGAGCGTGCGCCAAGACAAAGGCAAAAGCAGACTTTTGCTGAAGGGCGTTGTGCTCATCGACGTCTGAGTGCGCAGAACAAAATGCTCGCTGGGCACTGGAAGATCAACAGGGAACCACATGCTTCATCCCTTCTGATTAAGACTTCAATCGCGTGAGAGCTGGAATGGATTCGAGATACGGACGTTTGCTCAAATAGCCTGAACCCAACGTCAAATCGAGAATGCTTCCGCCCAAATGCACAGGGCTCAACTGAATACCCGAAGATGAAATACCGCCCGTTGACGGATCAACATTCAATGCCAGAAGATTTTCATCCGTTGCACCCACAGCACGACCGCCGGCAAGGCCTCCGCCAGCAATCAGTGCTCCACCCACAGGCCAGTGGTCCCTCCCCGCAGAGCGATTCAATTTGGGAGTGCGACCAAAATCAGAATACAAAACAATCAGCGTTTTAGAGAGCAGATCACTGGCCTTAAGCTGAGCAATAAACGCCGCAAAAAGTGCATCGAATCCTGAAAGAATCGGCATCAAGGCTCTATCTTGTTGGGTGTGTGTATCAAAACCCCCAACACCCATATTAATACAGGTCACTAAATCATTTTTTAAAAGCTTGACCGCGAGCGCAAAACTATCGGCGACTCCGCGCATATTCTGCGCGCTTCCTTCGGTACCCAGAGCCGAAAGAAACGCTGCACGATCGGAGGCATTTAAGCTGAGCTTACTTCCAACTCCAGCATCAATTTGTCCCTGAATTTTAAGGCGCGCAGCTTCGACACCTGCAGCTCTATCATTCGAGCCCGCTGAATTCTGAAAGCGGATAAGAGACTTGCGTGCATACTCGAGAATCTTTGAACGCGCCTCTATGGCTTTTGTGTCCTGAGGAAAAAGCTCCTGATATAAATTTAAATCTCCCGCACGAACAACGGAAACAGGTTTGAGCAAGCCTCGATCCAAACGCGGATTGTCTCCCCCACTCAATTGAATCAGCGGTATAGTCGCGCCACTTTGAGATGCAACGATTGAGGGAATCGATGCTGCATTCACGTTACCGCTGTTGGAAAGCACACCCGTATCGGCATAAACACTTCCAGCGTCGTGCGACGTCGTTCCCATGGCGAGCCCGCGCACAAGAATAAGATCACTCCCATAGCGCGCCGTGTTGGGCCACCAACGCCCCAATCGGACATCCTGAGAAGCTCCTGCCAATCGCTGAGCCAACCCATAGTCATAGACCATATCGAGCTTCGAGGTCGACGCCTGCTTGGGGTCAACGGTTTCAAGAATGTCCCATCCACCATTCATATGGATCCAGACAAGCTTTCGCTGAACAGGATACTCTTCCGAACCATCCATCGCGTGAAGAATTTGAGGAGAAAAAAGCTTCGACAGCGCAAAAGTTGCGCTGAGACTCACACCGGCTTCAAGAAAAGATCGACGATCCATGACTCGAGTCTCCTGCTCAGGGATTCTGCGCAAGCCAGCAGCGCACGGCTTCTTTTAAATTGTAAACAGGACCCGAGAGTGGAGCACCCTGAAGTCCCGGGGGCATTTGCCCCACCGTCATCATCGAAACAGCCTGATTGCCCCAAGCTTTCCAGTGAGCGGCTGTTTCAAGCGCCTGACGAGGTGCTCCCGATCGATGACACGAAGTACATTGAGAAATGAGTGGAGCAATGTGTGTGTTGAAATCGATAGTCGTTGAACATGCAGGAAGTGACGGTTCCGGAATTTTTCCGAGCGCCGGCTGCTCGAGCGGATCTGTGATGTTGGCATCTGAGCGTGTGTTCACCGTGAATCCCGGGTGGGTGGCAATTGCATACATGAGCTCTTTGAAACTGAAATTCGTAGTTACGAAATATTCCGTCAGGCTCTGTCGCAAATCCGCTTCCGCGACGCGAAATTTTCGCCCCATCAGATATTCAAATGCATGATTGACCGTGCAAGCTGCAAATGCTTCGTCGGCAACAATAATATTAGCAAGGTCAGCCAAGCTCGTACCCGACTTACCAATAAAGGAAGTTGTCTTCGCAGCTGAAAGACCCGAATATAAAGCACCGCCTTCGCCCCACACCGAAAAGAAATCGGCTAACGGATCGAGCGTCGCGTGACATCCGCTGCACCCCTCAGTTGTACGCAGATTACCGGGATCCTGAGGGAAGACTCGTGGCAACTGCGAGGTGAATTTTCGGCACATCAACCGCTCATAAAGCTGATTCGCTCGGGTGCGGTTTTTCTCGTATCGACGCAGCCAACCAAAGGTCGTTAAAATACCTGCTGTCTCGTATGCATCGCCTGTATAAACGAGCTGAAATCGTGTTTGTGATGCAGGGATAGCCTTGACTTGCCGAAGCAAAGACTCATTGGCATGAACCTTACTAACGTCAAATTGAAAAGTCTGTTGCAAAAACATAGCCAACACGCCGTCAACTGCTGTCAGTCCAGGTGCAAGAATTTTTGTGTAGGGATAATTGTCCACAGCCACGGCAGTTGCGATACCTGCGGCCTGACGGCTTAAACTTTTGAGCATGCTTCTGCGCGTATCGAAAACATCTGTCGTACCAAGTTCAGAGTTGCGCGCTTCATTCACGTTGTCGGGAAACTCGATACTGCACTTGCTGAGGTCAGCGCCACACGCGTGCGAAACACTTGGACACACCCAAAGCACAAGTCCGGTTTTCCAAAACGGTGCTACCGGATGCTGATCGGCAGCCTGACATGTTGCGTTTGTTCTTGAGTCGGCATTCTTCCAGGCGCAATAGAGGCGGTTATTGTTGGTACGCTTGCAGGTCAGCTTTGCAACCTTTTGAGCCTTGCCATCAATATCATCGCGCTCAAGTTCGGTCAGATATTCCGAGGGCAATCCAACCCCAAGAACGCGCTCATGATAACGCAACATTGCATCATAAAAACCATCAGAGTTGATGAGTTTTCGAACGTACTCTTTGTAGCCCGAACTTGAAGCCGTTGCAGAGCTAATTTCCGTATCGCTCGGCATACGACCTGCTAACAGCTGCGAGGCCCGACGCACAGAACGCGTTGCTGTTGCCTCGGCTTCCAAAGTCACAGCGAGCGTTCCAAGAGCAATCATCGACAATGCGATTGTTGACGCACCTCTGCGCAACCGAAGTCGAAGTGAAGAAAACAGATTTTGCGGGGATAAATTCATAACAAGAGTGCCTCCGCATCCAGAGCCATTGCTGTGCAGGCGGTCACATAACTCTCTTTCGCTATGACACCATTGACCGGCTCAGCCTTAACCATCTCGACAAGCTCAGCAACCGCCGAAGCATCTAAAGAAGATTCTGGCAGACCGAATATTTTCTTCATGAGTGCGCGAACGTTCGCATCAATATTCTGCGCAGGTTCGGGAAGGACACTTTGCCAACCCGGCTGCGCAGAGGCAGTTGGAGCTACGAGTGCTGTGCAAATTTCCTGAGCCACCTTCTGGAGGGTCAGCAAAGATGTCGCATCGTAAGTCTCTTGAGGCACCGTTCGAAAATCATCGGTCGCTCCGCCCAGCATGAGCCTGTATCGTTCAACAAGACCCAGCTGACGGGCCAAGGTGTTCCCGTCTGATTTGAATTGCTTCAACAGCCGACGGGCATAAAGGTCTGGGTCTGGCCGAATCGCCGCCGGCGCAGATGCAAGTGACTCGGAATGCACAGCGGCCAGTCCGGACGCATTTTCGGAACCAGCCTTTGCAAATGGAATATCACCCCGTTCAGTCGTTGCATCCGTTTCCAAAACTGAGCTTTTGAAACGGCAGCCCGAAACGGACAAAATCAACAGCACTGCTGAGGCAGAAAAACCAGCAACCAGACTACGCATCACACACCCCTCAGAACTGCACACCTGTCTGCGCAGAAATGATGATTCGCTTGTATTTGGCATTCAAATCGGGAAGGCTCTGCATATCGGTTCCGTAACCAATCAGAGCATCAACAAATAAATTCAGATCCGTGTACTTAAACTCATCGCGCAGCAAAACAGACCACAAAGGGATGTTCTGCGGAGTGACATTGCTTTGGTCGGTGTATCCAATAGACTGATAGGCACCACCCAAACTCAATTTGTGTTGACCTGTCTCGCCCAAACCAAAAATCAGAGCGACTTCATAACGTCGGCGGACGTTGTCTTCCGAGGACGCAGACGAAGTCGAGCCACTCACCCCTGTATCGTCGCGCGTCTGAGATGTATTTGAACCGTGCAAGTTCACATCTAAGCGGAAGCTTCGATTGTTGGCCAGTTGAGCATACACACCAGCAGACCACATCTCATCGAGAATCACGTCTTCTTTAATCTCGACTGTTTCATCCGAACCCTCGCGTGAGAGTTTGCGGCTTTGCTGAGCGCGAGGACGCCAGCCAAGTCCAGCACTCCATCCCGAGGTCTCTTTGCTGAGTGAGAATTCAGGAGTCCAAAAAGAATAACCCTCGAATTTCTTCATGGCGGATTGACCGGCAAACTGAAACGTCTCTTGTGCCGCAGGTCGCATAATCCACGTTGCACCCACGCCGCCACGAACACCGTCGCTTAACTGAAACCTTGCCTGACCCTGAGCGTAAACTTCGGAGTGTGACTCATTCTTCTGCCACCCCGAATTCTCTTCAACCTGAGTGCCTGCGGTTGCACGGAGGGCCGAAGCTGATGCGTCAAGACGAAATTTTTCGGACAGAGGAAGAGCTGCGCGCACCGAGAGACCCATTGCAGCAAAAATTCTTTTCTCGGTTTGTTCATTAATCAAAGTTTCAACTGAGTCTTGGCCAACACCACCAAGGAGGCGCGCCGAAAAAAAACCAGCTCCTCGACCCAGAATACGCTCCGAAAATCGAGGTCTGGGAACAAGTTCATCTTCCATGAGCATCATGGCATCTGCACGCGTCTCACAGAAGAGAATGCCCAAAGCAACCATCGAGACCCAGCGCTGCACACATCACCTCTGAATTATTCTCCCAACAATGCTTTCAACAAAATGAATCTAAAACAAGCAGAGTGGAACAATTCCGTGACTCTTACGTGAAATCAGGGGATGCGAACGGACACACACTTGAAATTTTTGTAAAAGCAACGTCTATTTAAAATGTGTTTTCCATAACCCGTCTTAAGGAGGCGACGTGAAACATATCGTTTCAGCATCTGTATTTTCTGTTCTTTCGTCCATGGCTCTGGCAAACCCTGCACCTGCAGCAGCTCCAGCAAAAGCAGCACCCGCTCCAGCCGCGGCTCCTGCTCCAGCAGCAGCACCTGTGGCGGAATCAGCTGTCGAAAAGAAATCGGACTCAGGTGTGAAATTCGGAATGCGCATTCACCTTGACCCGTTCTATAAAAACTTGAACGACGCAGCGAGAAACTACAAAACACCTAAACTCGACTCTTTCCGTCTGATGGCTGAACGCGAATTTGGAAAGTACAGCAAGGCTGATGTCGAAATCCGTTTGCATGAACTTGAGAAACTCAAAACTGTAGATGGCAACCCAGCTGTCAATACAGACACGCTCAAGTACTTCCACATCCTTTTCAACGTTCCATTTGTTGAAGGTCTTGAGCTTGGTTATGTGCGCGAACTCGAACCAGCGCTCTACGGCTATACGGACAAAATCAAGAGCACGAACGTTACTGAATCGCCCTCGTTTACAGGTCACATGGGACGCATCGAGGGATACCGTTTAGTCTACAAGACAGGTCTCGCGCCATATCGAATCGCCAGGGTCTGACAGATATATCGTAGAC
>CAYWSV010000147.1:0-8581 GCA_964460155.1 uncultured Oligoflexia bacterium
GCCGACTGACGGCCGCCGCTCGCGTCAAACAACTTAACAATTCGAAAGTGACAATTGAACGGCTTGAAGAACAATCACGTTTTCCGCTCGAACAATTTGAAGGCGACGAGTTCGGACAGATTGCCTTCATTCTTGAAGATGAAGACCGAAAACAAAAAGCGCTAAAAGATAATTGGCTCAAGTCCTTTAACACCATTAATGAACCCGTAGCCGTGTTCGGACAAAACGCACGTCTCAAGCACGTGAATGAGTCTATGGAACTCTTTCTGGACGAAATTGGTTTGGACCCTGAATTGGTCAAAAACCTTCCAGCGACGACGTTCCTGACGTCTTATCTTCAGCTTGAGGAAGACACTGCAGTAAAACTAAACAAAGTCCTCAATCAAAAGTTGCCGAAAGTTCAAAAAGTCGGGTGCTCAATCGAATTACCCGAAGGCAATCGACACTTTCATTATTCGATATCGACGATAGTCAACCATGGCGAACGTTTTGCGGTCTTTACACTGATTCGAGACCAAGTTTTAGGCAACTCACAAAATGTCGAAGATTACATTT
Organism: uncultured Oligoflexia bacterium; assembly: GCA_964460155.1. Lineage (GTDB taxonomy): Bacteria > Bdellovibrionota_B > Oligoflexia > Silvanigrellales > Silvanigrellaceae > RFOM01. The sequence goes on from CAYWSV010000147.1 coordinate 556, forward strand.
TGGAACAAGCCAATAGCCAGCTTAAAATCATTCACAGAATACAGCACGCTGCGCGCGACATTGAAGATCCAAAAATAGAAAGCCTGCTGCATTTGTGCGATGGGCTCGTGGATAATATTCACAGCCTTCTCGAAATGTCGAACGCCTCGAACCCGTCACTTGCAACACACAAAATCGAGTTCAACGTCTATCAATTCTTTCGAGAAATTCAGGACTCAAGCGAATCATCCATGAAGGTCACCGTCGAGATGGAAAAATCTCTGCCAACCTTCGTTGTCGGAGATCCCACACACCTGAGACAATGTCTTAAAGGAATTTTTCAATCGTGTCTGGAACTCAATTCACTCGCCGCAGTGACAATGAACGTTGGATACCTTTCATCCGAAAAGAAAATGGTTATTTCCTTAATCTCTCCCGACGGGTCACCCGTTTTGCGAGACCCCTCGCTTCAACTTTACCTCTCTCACTATTCCCCATTTTTATCGCTGATTAATATCTCAGAAGACGATCTTCAGCCCGAAGAATTCATTCGCATCCAAATTGCTGCACAAGCTGGTATCAATCGTATTGAGTCTCTTGAATTGGACCTCACAAACAGACAATTGCCAAAGACTCTTTTGATTGTTGCTGACGATCTTCTTCCGAACGAAGCGCAAGACGTTTTAAACGAACTCAATTACATCTCCTGTGAATGGTTGACCACTTCAGACGCACTTGAACGTAAGGTCAGCGGTGAAGATGTATGCATGCTTCTGTTCATAACGAACACGCAGAAGCTGAAAGAAAAACAGGTTCAGAAAGTCATCAACCACATGCGTGCCGGAGGGGTTCCGTCGATTTTGCTCAGTCAACAGCCTCGCCGCGGTGAATCCCTCACAGCTCTTCGGCTCGGCTTTGTCACCTACCTTACTCTGCCATTTGAACAAGACGAGCTTCACAAGTTGCTGATCTTAACCATGAACAGATCTATTCGCGAAAGCATTGGTAAGCTTGGGCTCATCACGAAACACACCGTTCGAGACTTGGTACCTTCGCTCGGGAAAGTCTTGATTGGAAATATTTCAAAAGCTCACGAGAGCGACGCTTTGCTCCTCTCAAATACTCTTTCGAAAATGGGCTTTAAGGTTCAAGAATCAACCACAGTTCACAGCTTTTTCGAACTGATTCACAAGGGAGCATTTGAGTATATTGCCTGCCCCGATGGACTTTCAACGGGCTTAAAAAGGCGTATTCAACTCGGCTGCCGAGGTACCCCTTGCGTTGTTTATGGTGAGGGCTCGGATGAAGAATCAACCCGTGGCGAAGAAAATCGAAACGGAACTTCTGCTGCCTTAATTAACTGGGTGAAAATCTCCAACGTCGCCGACGAAGACATTGTCAGAAATGCTCTCACCCTTGCTCAGGAAAACGAGAAATCATTCAGCGAAATTCCAATGGCTCAGGATGACGAAGATGAAAACGAGCCCGAGAATAATCTCGAGCTCGCCATTTAATCGAGAACACTCTCGAGCCTGTAATTTGAGCTCGATTAATGCGACGAGAAAACTTCTTCAATCTGCGTCAACGCCCAATCCAAAGACTCAGGCTTAATCACCAGTGGTGGAGCAAACCGAATAGTCGTTGAGCGTGTTTCTTTCGCAAGAAGGCCGCGAAGAGCGAGTTGCTCGGAATATTTTCTCGCGGGTCCAGCTGCGTGAGTGAGTTCAATTGCGTTCAGCAAACCCTTGCCGCGCACTTCTTTGACCACAGACTTCGGCAAAGACTTCCGCAATCTGTTTCTAAAAACATCTCCTAGCTCAGCTGCACGTCCCGCAAGATTCTCATCTTGAAGAATCTGCATCGCCGTGCGCGACAACGCACAAGCCAAGGGATTTCCTCCAAATGTAGAACCATGATCGCCGGGTTTCAAAAGACCAAGTACCGCATCGCTGCCAACAACAGCAGAGATCGGATAAAATCCACCACCCAGTGCCTTGCCCAAAATAATCAGGTCGGGGTTACAATTCTCATGCTGGAAGCAAAACATTTTACCCGTTCTGCAAAGTCCAGTTTGAATTTCATCGACAATGAACAGAACGTTGTTCTGACGACAAATCCTGTTGCATTCCGCTAAATATCCCTCAGGTGGAACAATAACGCCGGCTTCGCCTTGAATCGGTTCAACAAGAAATCCAACAGTGTTAGGGGTGATGGCCTCTTGCAAAGCCTTTGCATCACCGTACGGAATAATTTTAAAGCCACCCGTAAACGGACCAAAGTCTGCGCGATATTGAGGGTCAGATGAAAAGCCAACGATCATCGTCGTGCGGCCATGAAAGTTTGCATCGCACACGATAATCTCTGCTTGGTCCTGAGGAACTTTCTTGGTCCGATATCCCCATTTGCGAGCGAGCTTTACAGCCGTCTCGACTGCTTCTGCTCCCGAGTTCATTGGCAACGCCCGGTCACTTCCGCACAACTGTGTAAGTTCCTTTAACCAAGGGCCAATTTGGTCGTTGTAGAAAGCTCTCGAGGTCAACGTAATCCGAGATGCCTGCTGCAAAAGGGTCGACATCATGCGCGGGTGAACGTGCCCCTGATTCACAGCACTATAAGCACTGAGCATGTCCAAATAGCGCTTGCCATCAACATCCCAAACCCATTCCCCTTCTCCACGTGCCAAAACAACGGGAATCGGATGGTAGTTATGTGCTCCAAAGTCATCATTCAGGCCGATGTGCATCCGTCCGAGGGCGGAAAGCGGAAGGTTCATGTCTGCCATATGGTCTGTCCTGTTCCCCGATTATTGTTCTTGTCTTGTTACCAATACCGGAGCATATGTACGAAGGAAAGGTGATACCCTGAACTTTGCAAGGATAACAGGCATGAGTACCCTTCAAAAGAGCAATGAGTTGTGTTGGATTCACATCCGTGACGTCTATACGTTCCTTCATTTGGGCGCGAATCCACACGAACAAAAAGTGGGCCAAAATCTGAAAATTGACCTCAGTGTTCAGGTTCCCTACCGAAACACCAACGACAGTCTCGAAAACGTTGTGGATTACAGCAAAATCATCGACCGGATTCAGAGTTACATTCAAAGTTTGGGTCGCGTGAGTTTGCTCGAATTTCTGGCCGAGCAGCTGTTAGACGTCATCGAATCCGAGTTCAAAGGCGTAAAGGCTGCTCGTATTGTCCTTTATAAAGCCTTCGTCCCCATCACCCATTTTACGGGTTCGGTCGCCATCGAAGTTGAGAGAAAATTCGCCTCCCAGTAAATCTACGTTCAACAAAAGCGAAAAGCCGGTGGCTGAAGAACCACCGGCTTTTGTTTTGCCCTTCGATAGAAAAAGCTCATCAACTCTCGATGAAAGCTTTGAGCTTCTTGGAGCGGCAAGGATGTCTGAGCTTGCGCAGCGCCTTCGCCTCAATTTGGCGAATACGTTCACGGGTCACATCAAAACTCTGGCCGACTTCCTCGAGAGTGTGGTCGGTTTTCTCGCCAATACCAAACCGCATGCGCAGCACCTTCTCCTCACGCGGAGTCAGAGTCGCGAGGACTTTCTTGGTTTGGTCCGACAAACTTTGATTCGCAACGATGTCCACCGGTGCGCCACGAGTTTTGTCTTCGAGGAAATCTCCGTAATGGTTATCCTCTTCCTCACCAATAGGAGCTTCAAGAGAAATGGGCTCGCGGGCGATTTTCATCACTTTGCGAACTTTCTCGAGGCTCATGTCCATACGCTGTGCGATTTCTTCTGGAGTCGGCTCACGACCCATTTCCTGCACAAGGTAACGACTTGTTCGAACCATCTTGTTGATAGTTTCGATCATGTGCACAGGAATACGGATTGTTCTCGCCTGATCGGCAATTGCACGGGTTATTGCCTGACGAATCCACCAGGTTGCGTAGGTACTGAATTTATATCCACGTCTGTATTCGAACTTCTCAACGGCTTTCATCAAACCGATGTTGCCTTCCTGAATCAGGTCGAGAAACTGAAGGCCGCGGTTCATGTATTTCTTCGCAATAGAAACAACCAAGCGAAGGTTTGCTTCAATCAACTCCCTCTTTGCATCTTCAGCCTGACGGTTAGCCGTGCTGACGATTTGATACATACGAGGAATTTCTTTTCGAGGCAGGAAGCACGCCTCTTCGCTACCACGGATGGTCTGCTGAGTATTCAGGTACGAACGTTTGCACGCTTCCCATTCACGCTCAGACAGAAAGTTCACTTCAAGCGGACGTGGAGCATCGGCTTCGCCGTAAGCCTTGAGTTTGCTCTCATCCATGCGAGTTCTGTATTTGAGCTTGTTGAGTTCTTTCTCAACATCCGCAACAGCCTTCGCATGCATATCCAGCTCAGAAGTAATTTGCTGAATAATTCGACGGTTGATGTTGATTTCTTTGACGAGTTCAAACATCTGAGACCGCGCTTCGCTGAGCATCTTTTTGTCTGCTGGAGTCGCATTCTCAAGGTGCTCAAATCCATATTTGTCTTCAATAGTGAGAGCGATTTGAGCCTGTTGCAAAAAGCCCTCGACCAATGCGCGCACTCGAGCCGTTTGACCTTCATCGGTCGCTTGGTCTTGTTCGTCGTCGAAGCCTTTCACGAGATTTTTAGCTTTAATTGCACCGTCTAAAAACTTCTGACCGATATCAGTGATGTGGCGCACGCCCAAGCGCAAATTCACGAGATGCTGAAGAAGTTTATTTTCCTCATTCTCGATCTTCTTTGCGATTTCAACTTCTCCGTCACGCGACAAAAGTGCAACTTGACCCATTTTGCGCAGATAAATTCTGACCGGATCGTTGCTACGACCAAGCGATGAATCGAGGTCTTCATCCTCAACCGTTTCTGAACCAAAGTCATCGTTCGCAAACAAATCCTCATCCGACATTGGAACGCCGTCTTCGGGCTCAGCGTCTAAATCTGGACCGAGGTCTTCGAGATCTGCATCAAAGTCGGCACTGGGCTCTACGTCTTCGAGTTCGCCCTCTGGCCCCTCTTCACCCTCGATTCCAGATTTTTTCTTCGCTTTTTGATTCTTCTCTGCAGCGCTTGCACCATCGACCGTACGGCTTGCTGCCTTTTTGCCAGCTGCTTTGGAGTCTTTAGCTTCAGCAAGCCCTGCTGCTTCAGCTGTCTTGGCGGCGCCATCTGCGCCCAACTTGCCCGCTGCAGGAGACTTGCTACCTGCTGCAGCCTTGGCCGTTTTTTCAGCGACGGCTGGTTGCGTTTTAGCGTTCGATTTTTCTTTCTGTTCCGCAGCCACATCAGCGGTCTTCGACGGCGAAGGAACCGCCTTCAATTGTGTCGGTTGCGGCTTTTTAGCAGGCTCTTTTGCAACAGGTGCGGCGGGTGCAGCCACTGCTGTTTTGGCCTTGGTCGAAGCCGCTGCAGAGTTCGTTGGTGAGCTCTGTTGGTTTGCAGGTGCAGACGTTGGTTTTTTAGCCGCTGCTCCGGGATTTGGTGCATTTTTTTGCACAGCAGACGCGCTGGCAGACACAGCTTTAATGACAACCGGAGTCGTTGCCGCTTTTGCTGGTGCGACTGGCTTTACTGCAGGCTTTTTCACCGCCTCGGCTGCTGCTTTCGCTGCCTCGACAGATGTTTTCGCCGCCACTGGAGTGGATGCAGGCGAAACAGGCTTCTTGGCAGCAGGTGCTGGCGTCACTTGCCCCTTGGCTGGTTTTACCACGGGCTTATTCACCGGTGGTTTTGCTGGTGTGCGTTGAACCTGTTGAACCTGTTGAACAGGCTTTTTGGCAGCCTGAGGAGCCTTCTTTGCCGGAGGTGGCAAAGGTTTACGGGCCGGTGCCGCCTTCGATGCCGGAGCAACTTTAGCAACCGGCTTTTTGTTTGATGCCAGTGTTTTCGAATTGATAGGCTTTTGAGCGGGCTTTGCCTTAGCAGGTGGAGTCTTTGCAGTCGCTTTTGGCTTCGGTGCACTCATTTTCACCGGTTTTTTCGACGTCGCCCCCATGCTTTTGCTGCTTTTCTTTGTGGATTTTGAGTTAGATTTTCCTTTGCTTACAGCCATGGAGAACTCCCTTTAGACAGCAAAAGCCTCAGCTTTGAATCAGCGCCAGCCTCAATTGAAAACTGAGTAACATTTTGAAGAAACACTTACACATATTCATGAGAAGAGAATAATGCAAGCCCCTAAAACTCAAGGGCTCAACCTGAGGATAAATTTCTGGTACCTGCGGACCCGCTCGCTTGTGAGTTTCCTAAGTCTCAGTTGCAGTTCATCCCTTTCCTCAGCACTCCGCACGTCCGGCTCAGAAACCAACTTCAGCTCCCGAGTTGTTTTCTCAATCTCCTGATCTAAATAGGAAATTTCAACTTGAGCGAGGGTTCGGCTGAGCATCGACGACAAATTCGAACGAGCCCGAGAGACCTTGGCATCACGAACGATCATCCGAACAAACGGAAGATTTGTGGAATCCCTGAGGTCTGACATATTTCTCAACTTTGGAACCAAGCCTGAACTTTCGGCCGGCTCAAGCACACCCCGCACCCAAGCCTCAAACCCCGAGTCCAGTAAACTCTCAGGATCGAGCGTGCCCAAGGCTCTCAGCTTTCGAATGCCGGCGAGCTGCGGAACGCGCTCGGTTGCCAAATCAACCAGCGCATAGTCGTCGTCCTGATGATTCAGAAGAACCTCACTCCACGCCAAAAATGCCTGACCCAAAGGACCACAAAACTCAGAAGTCAGCATTTGCGCCAAAACGATTTCATCCATCGGTTCGTCGCTGTGTTCTCCTTGCAGCACGTTTTTGAGTCGGATTGGAAAGGTCGAAAATTGCGCATGACTCAAACCAATAAAGAAGGCTGCTTCCTCGGCTGACGAAACTCTCAGAGGCTCGGAATCCTTTTGTCCGTCTTCATTTGCCTCAACCGTGTTGGTTTCAACACTAGAGTTTTGCACAGCGGATTGTTTTTGCGGGACAGGCTTATCAAACCTCGCCGACGAGCCGGCTGAAACGCCACTCACAAGCGAACTGACTTTCGATAAACCCAGCGCCTGAGTTGCCATTTCGAGTGTTATTTCTCGCACCGCGGGATCAGGATTTTTCATAACGATGGGTACAAAATCACTTTTGATGCGACGAATTTGAGACTCTCGCGTGGAACTTTGAGACAAATAAAATTCACATACCCATTGAGCCAAAGGCTTAGCCCGCTCGATCAGGGCACTGAATGCCTCCAATCCATGCTCGCGAATAAAATCATCCGGATCCTTACCGCTGGGTACAGACACAAACTGCATTTCAACAACATTTAGAGGAAAGCCTGTCTCAAATGCCTTGCGTGCAGCTTCTCGACCCGCATTGTCGCTATCAAAGCAAAGAACGACCTGTTTCGTTATTCTTGAAAGTTTTTTCAGATGGTCGGCTGTTAATGCAGTTCCCAGCACAGCCACAACGTTCTGCATGCCTGCGCGTGCTATAGCCAAACAGTCCATGTAACCTTCAACAACAATCACCTTGCCTGAATGCACAATCGAATTGCGAGCACGATGAAAATTGAAAAGAGTTTTTGATTTTTGAAACAGAGGTGTTTCCGGAGAGTTCAAATATTTAGGTCCCGCATTTTTTCCGGCGGGCGGTTCCCTAAAAATTCTGCCGCCAAACGCAACAGGCAGACCTTTATCGTCACGAATGGGAATCATGATTCTGTCGCGAAAAAAATCGAACATATCATCGGAGTTTTCGCGTTGACGGACGAGCCCGACGCTCTGCAACTGAGAAACATCCCAACCACGTTTGCCCGCCATTCGAGTCAGCACGCTGTTTTGCGGCGACAAACCAATTTCCCAATCCTTTATACTTTCATCGGAAAAGCCCCGAGCACGTAAGTAATCCAAAGCCACTCTCCCATCGGATGACCAAAGATACTGTGCATAAGCGCGAGTCACTTCACCCAAAATATGCGACATGGAACGCTTTTGTTCTCTTAATTTGCGATCCTGCTCGGACTCATTGCTGTTGCTTTCGTACTCGAGTGTAAAATTGAATTTTCGTGCGAGTGATTCAACC
>CAYWSV010000148.1:0-8501 GCA_964460155.1 uncultured Oligoflexia bacterium
CTATAACCAGAACCTCTAGTGATGGCCTGATCGAGTCGGTCAATAGACTGCTGTGCGGCGTCTTTGGATGAAACATGTGCACCGTCTTCAGGCTCAACACCCAGATTTAGGCCTTTTTCACCAACCGTTGAGTTGATGTCCTGAAGGTCGATGCGAAGCACGTTGATAGGTGCGGATTGATCTTTGGAGTCCAGACTTGCGAAGTAGTTCTTACCGATCTGAATCTCTAGTGGATAGCTGTTGCTGCGTGATCTTAGATTTTCATCTGCACCTTCTAGGTCTCCACCAATCAACAGTGTTCCGTTGTATTCAGTGGATTGTGAGATGCGTGTGATTTCGTTTTTGAGCTGGGCAAATTCTTTGTTCAGGAATCCGCGTTCGGTATCGCCGACGGTGTCCGACGAGCCCTGCACCGCCAATTCGCGCAATCGGGTGAGGATGTTGCCGACCTCATTCAAGCCGCCCTCGGCTGTTTGAATGAGCGACACACCATCGCTCGCATTTCTTCTGGCCATATTGAGACCGCGAATGTCGGCCTTCAATTTTTCAGAAATTGCGAGCCCCGCAGAGTCATCTGCTGCCTTGTTGATCCGGAAGCCGGACGCAAGTTTTTCCATGCTCGCGTTGTTGGCCTCAGACGTGGCGTTCAGATTTCTCTGAGCCGTAAGAGATTGAACATTGCTGGCGATGCGCAAACCCATGAGCGATTCCTCCATGAACCCCTAAGTGATTGGTGTCTCAAGCTCCGCTGCAGGATGTTTCCTCATGCTCCGTGCTGCAGAACTTTCACCATTCACATCGGGGTTCACTGGGAAGTCTTTAGCCATCTCTGGCAAACTTTTTTTTAATTTGATGAAATTATTTGAAGAAAAATTTTTTCAGGGGGTGAAAAAATGTTCCAAGGCGTGCAGTATTTACGCGTATAACTTTGTTAAAAATTACTTGTTAAAAAGAAAAATAAAAACAGAAATAAGCTGTGATTTTTGCTAATTACGAATTCTGTTTCGAGCCTCTTGGAATTCATTCACCAATGTTTCAATCACCTGAGCACAGGTTGGAATAGATTTTACAAGCGAAACTATTTGCCCGACCTCGAGTTCGCCCTCGTTTAAATCACCCTCGAACATCCCTGCTTTTGCGCGTCCTTTTCCTAGAATTTGCGCGAGCTTTTCCGCGTCGGCGCATTGCTCCTCGGCCAACCGTATTTGTTCACTGAACGGGTTGTTGAGCAAACGTACGGGGACCAGCTTCTTGAGACGAAGAAAAGTAGATGTACTGCCTGCATCGACCATTGCCTGTTTAAAAGCCTGATGTGCTGAGCTTTCCTGCGTTGCTGCAAAGCGTGTTCCGATTTGTACGGCATCGGCGCCCATCGCGAGGGCTGCGGCAATCGCGGAACCGCTACCAATCCCACCAGCAACAATAAGAGGAATATTCAATTTTCCCTGAAGTTGTTGCAAAAGAACAAGAGTGGTGAGTTCGTCACGGCCGTTGTGTCCACCGGCCTCAAATCCTTCAACAACAACAGCATCAACACCGGCGTCCTGGCATTTGAGTGCTAGTTCGGGTGTGCTGGCAACGTGGACAACCGTGGCTCCCTGCGACTTGAGCCAGTGCGTGTGTGTTTTAGGTGAGCCTGCGCTCGTAAAGAAGATGCGCACGCCTTCGTCGAGGGCAGTTTGAAGCTGCGCTTGCACGTCTTTATAGAGAAGGGGGACATTGACCCCGAAAGGGTGAGTTGTGAGGCTCTTTGCCTTGCGGATGTGGTGTTGCAAAAGGTCGGGCTTCATTGAGCCAGTGCCGATAAGTCCGAGGCCCCCTGCATTGGAAACAGCCGCAGCAAGCTTACCTCCGCTGACCCAGATCATCCCTCCCTGAACAATGGGATGCTCAATTGGAAAAAGATCAAAAAATCGAGTTTTTGGCCAGATATTATTTTTGTTCACTGGCTTTTTTCTCCTTTTTTTGAGCCTCTTTTTGAGCCGCCTCAGCTGCGCGTCGCTTTGCGTCTTGCTCTGCAGCTTCAGCAGCACGTCGGCTAGCTTCTTGCTGAAGAAGACTTGGCGGAGCCTTAAGGACGGGGGTGGGCGCAGACTTGACTCCGCAGCCTGAAAATAGGGCCGCCATCGAACAGACAGAAAACAAAGTTTTTAATCTCTTCCGCATTTCTTACTTCGCTTTCCTTTTTTCTGAGCGCGAGTTGAGGAAAGAGTCGAGCCTTGAGCGATGTTCCGCTCCTAGCCAATATTGGTCAAACAATGATTTATCAAATTCCTCCAGCTTGTCAGCTGGCAGCTGGGGCCTCTCGCAAATGAGCTGTTGTCTCAGGTTCGGAGGACACACGTTCAAGCGGTCAGCAAAATTCGAGAGCCAAAGCTCACAATCGCTTCCGGGCATTTGACTCGAATGAAACTGGGCATCGATCAGTCCCAGAGAAACAAGAGCATCAAGACTCAATTGCTCTTGTGAAGCCATTGCAATTCCACGTCGACGCTCTGAGTTGAAAATACTCCTCGTGCTCAAGTCTGTCATCATTCCCCAGCCTGCAGGTACGGCCCACTGAGTTTGCGCGAGATAAACACGAGCTGTGGGAGACAGAGTCGCACGCAGGTCTGTGGCAAGAGCGATTTCCGCACCACCTCCAACTGAAACGCCATTGAGAAGTGCGACGCTGACCACCGGGCCCTGACGCAACATGCCGGTAAAGAGCCTCATATTTTCGGTTAGAGTTTGACCCTGCGCATGTGTCATGTGTGAAATATCTTTGAGGTTTCCGCCTGAAATAAACACATCGGGGCAGTGTGATTTAAGCACGAGGAGCAAGAGTTGTCCTTTGCGAACAAGGTTGCTCACAGGGTGCGAAGGGTCATTGCCTAACAACGCGCGGCTCAGGTCCGCCAGCTTTTCGGCCATCGCGAACGAGATGGCATTGCGGCTCTGGGGAGAATTGAAGTGGAGCGTAGCCCTGCGTAAATCGGCGCTCAGGGTCAGCCATAACTGACTCTCGATGAGTTCGAAACGTTGATGATTTTCTTCCGGTAAAGTCATTGGATGACTCCGCTCGCAATAAGACGTCTGATAAGGACTTCGGGGTCCATCGAGACAACGTTTTGTTGTGTGAATTGTTCGATTGTGTTGGTGGTCGGCAGTTCATGCAATGCGCCGTAAGAGGGCAGCACGCAGCGCACACGAGGTTGCTGTAAAGCCTGAGATCTGTTTGTGTTCTTCTTGTCTTGAAGCAGAATTGACTTCGCGGATTCAAGAGAATCATCGAGGTTGAAAAGCGGTTGAGACAATTGTTGTGGCGCCTGAATTCTTTCTAGGATCTCAACAAAACCTTCAGGTGGATTTTTCAGAAGCCCACAGCGGATGAGCGAACTAAGACCGAACGAGACTGCGATTCCGTGAGAGAGAGAGGGTAAATAGTGTCTAGACCCTCGATGGCTTAAATTCAGTGCCTCAAGCAGATGAGCAACAGTGTGTCCTAGATTGAGCATCACCCTTAGATTTTTCTCGAAAGGGTCGCTCTGAACGACTGCTTTTTTGAATTCAATATTTTCATGGATGAGTTGTTGCACAGTGTTGTCGGCAAATGCCTGCTCAGCAGAGAGGGTGAGTATTTTTTTAATGGCAGGTTGCCACTTCTCGAAATTTCCGCTGAGCCACGCGTGTTTCATGACTTCAGCGAGACCGTCACAGAGCAACTGAGTCGATAAAGTTGTCAGAAGTTCGTCAATGCAGATGAGCTCATCGATTTGAGCGAACAAGCCGATTTGATTTTTTCCCGCCCGAGGATGATTGACTCCTGATTTTCCACCAATTCCAGCGTCAATCAACGACAGAAGTGTGGTGGGCATGAGCTTAATTTTCAGTCGCAAGAGACTGCCTGCAAGCGCAGCGATATCGCAACAAATGCCTCCGCCAATCACAAGGATAGATTGGCAATTGGGATTCAATTGACTGCAGAGACGTGCGACCTGAGAAAGGTTTTTCGCATCTTCGTTGCAATCGAGTATGTGAAGCGCAAGTTTGAGCTGTCTGCATGTTTCTTGGATTTTGGGATGCAATAAGAGGAGCTTTTGATCGACCACAAGAGCAAGATTTTCTGATTTTGAGAAAGCATTCAGTTGTTGGCTGACGAAGAGGTCCCACGTTTTAAAAAATATTGCCTTGCCGAGATTCGTTGGTTCTGTGGGAGTTTGGGGAAAAAAGCTATTCCCTGTACCTGTGTCTCGCACACCCGCAGCACCTCTTTTGAAAAGTGCGGCAGCAATGAAAACATCGTTAAGTTGGTTGCTGGAGGAATCAAATGGCAAAACAGAGTCGCGCGAGAAATTTTGTGAAAACCACGTATCAAGAAGTGCTTCGATAGCCGACCATTGCTGTTTGTCTTGGAGCTTAAAAGGGAAGGTCATGAATTGCGCAGCCCTATAACAGAATTATAGAGTTCTTTTGCACTTAAGCTATGTTCTTCGGCAAGTTTTTTGGTTACATCGCGAACGCGTGCATTGGGATCTTTGTCGAGAATATCGATTGCGAGTCGAACGACTTCGTCTTGTGAAAGAGAGGTGGCTTCTGGGCCAGCCTGCAGAGTTTCTGGCAAATCAAAGCAAAGAACGCACTCGCCTTTCAGCGCACCGGTGTCTGAAATCTCTTTGAGGACGTCTGCAATCGTTCCACGGATGTGTTGCTCAAATTTCTTTGAAATTTCTCTCGAGACGCAAACGCGTATGGAATTCGCTGGAAAAAAATCAGCAGCATGCTTGAGTGACTGTAAAACTCGGTTTGGACTTTCAAAACAGACGGCAACGCATGGAGCTGAGTAAGTCCACAATTTGAACTCGCGCAGCTGTTCGTTCTCAGAGCGCGGAAGAAATCCAGAGAATAATATGCGTGGACGCAAAAATCCCGAAGCTGCCGCAGCGGCAACAAGACTCGAAGGCCCTGGAATACTTTCTATTTTGATCCCCGCAGCATGACACGCATCAACGAAAACAGCGCCGGGGTCACTGATGGCGGGCGTACCTGCATCACTCACCAAAGCAGCGTTTTGTTCAGGGTTTTCTTTTAAACGCGTGATGAGGCTCTCGGATTTATTGCGTTCGTTGTGTTCGTGAAGACTAACAAGTGGTCCATGTTGGAGGCCAAGAGCCATTAAAAGTTCTTTTGTATGCCGTGTGTCCTCACAGGCAATAAAACCAGCCTTAGAGAGAATTTCACGTGCACGTGGCGAGAGGTCGGACAGCGTTCCGATGGGCGTCGCGACGATATAAAGTGTGGGTTGTTTATGAGTCACGTGGGGTGGATTCTCCCAGCTGAATCAGCTGTTGATTGTGTGCTTGTGGGGTTTGATTGCAAATCTGATACTTTTCTGACGAGCCCGAATATTCCCATAATGCCGCAGACAGTGGCTCCCGCTCCTCCAAGTGCCAGCAGAGTTGCACCCTGAAGATCGGGGATGAGGAGTGCAACACAGACAACGGAAACAGCCGCAGCACCTTCAACAGCAACGGCATGAAAACCCAGCAATGAGCTCCAGTCTCGTTGATGCGATAGTGTTTGAATAGCTGCAAGCCGACTGACTTTCACAAAGGGAACAATCGTGTAGTGCGCAAAAAACAGGACCGCCAAACCAATAAGAAAGGCTGACTCGGATAACTGACTTTGAAAAGCGGCAAAGAGGCAGATCGGGAAAAACGTCACTCCGTCCCAAAGGATTGAATAGGAAAACCTGCTCATATGATTGCCATCATGAGATTTCCACAGTGCATTTGCTGCAAACGTCCCAGCAATAATTCCAGCGAGGAACAGCAGGAGATTTATGGCGAGTGAAACGGGTGGAAGTCCAAGGTCACGCCGAAGAAAAGTCACAAGACCGATTTCAACCGGACCCATGAGCAAAAGGTTGTAGAAAAATGAGTAGGCGAGAATCTTCACCACAGCTGGGTACTTGCGTGCGGTTTGGAGTCCGAGTTTGAATTGTCCAAAAAATGAAGCGGGAATTGTGGTTTCTGTCTGCGTTTCGTTTTGAAGATTGCGTAGCTTTGCAGAGCGTTTGAGTGCGACCAGAGCTAGACCGCTAATAGCAAAAGTGACTGCATCGATGAGAGCAGCCCACATGAGCCAGCTCGTTTGGATTTTCTGACCTGTGGGTAAGATCACGAGGAAAATGAGCGGAACCAGTCCTGCGGCTGAGAGGCTGGCAACGTTGGCCCACAAATGGGCACGCGAGATGTCACCTTTGCCGGGAAAGAGCACAGGGACGAGGCAGTTGCGGCAATTTTGAAAGACAAGTGTCCCAAGTTCTAGGAGGAATTGCACGCCGAGCAAAGCAAACACGAGGCTCTTGTTTTCTAGGGTCTCGGCCTTGAGCCACAGAAATCCGGCGAAGGCCAAGGTGACAACAAGTCGGCCGACATCGGCGGTCAGAGCCACGGTCCTCCAACGCTGTCCAATCGACTGTGTGAGCCATGGAGCGAATAAAAACACAGGGATAGCCTGAATAAGAAAAATAGCGGCCAAGCCCGCAGCCGGAGTCCATGGGCTGTTCTCAAACAAAAAATTGCGCAAACCGAGTGCCCATAGGTGGTCGCCGAGCTCGCTGAAGGCCTGAGAAATAAGAAAAAGAGTGTAATCGGCAGTGCTCACAGGGACTCCGGTGGACTTTAGAGGAACCGACGGCGGGATTTGCAAATCGTCTTGCGTAGGCCGCAAGTCATCGATAAGTCCCAGCTGTCTGTCATTAGTCATAGCCGGCTTTGAGGCCGACGTCCAAAATGCGGAGTGGGGGAATCATGCGCAGTAATCATGGAACACAAGCACCCGAGAGAATTCCCGAGGGATTTCTTTGGCTCGGGCAAGTGGGGCGTCCACATGGTGTGCGTGGTGCGTTTTTTCTCAAAACTGAAGACAATCGAAGCGATTGGCCGGGGTACAAACAGGTTCTCGTCAAGTCCTCTGCGGGCGAGCAACTTTTGGTCGTTGAAAAGTCTTATCTAAGCGGCGGGAAACTCACTCTGCAACTTGCGGGAATCGATAGTCGGGAAGCATGTGAGAGTTTGTATAACGCGTACATCTTTGTGGCCCGCGGTGAAATCACAACGACCGCTGATGAATTCGTCGTTGGCGACTTGATTGGATGCAGTGTCGCTGTTGAGGGCCGCGAGGGCATTTATGGCCGCGTTGTTGCCATTCATAATTTTGGTGCTCAAGAGAATTTGGAAATCGAAAAGTCAGGCACCAGTGACACAATTTTTTATCCCTTCACGGATGATTTTATTATCAATGTCGACGAAGACGGTAAGCTCATTACCGTTAAAGATGAAGAAGCTTTTCTGGATGGTCAGAGCATATGACATTGAGAATGACGGCATTCACACTTTTTCCTCACATGTTCGATCCGTTTACGGAGGAAGGCGTCTTCTCGCGTGGGTTGCGTAAAAATCTGCTGAGCTTTGACATCGTGAATCCCCGAGATTTCGCCCAAGATGCACGTCGCACGGTTGATGATCATCCGATTGGTGGTGGCGACGGTATGGTTCTTTTGCCACAGGTCTGTTCGGCGGCCCTTGATTCTGTTGTTGGTAAGACGACCAAAGTGATTCATGTCTCTCCTGCGGGTAAAGTTTTTAACAACGAATGGGCTCGCAGGCTTGCAACGGAGTCCGAGCATCTGGTGTTCTTGTGCGGTCGTTACGCAGGTTTTGACGAACGCTTTGTTGCTGCTCGTGCAGACTATGAACTGTCGATTGGCGATTTTGTGTTGTCGGGGGGCGAGCCTGCAGCCATTTGTATGATGGATTCAATTGCCCGATTCGTTCCCGGAGTCCTTGGAAATCAGCAAAGTTCAGGGGCTGATAGTTTTGAGGATGGTCTTCTGGAAGCTCCGCAGTACACGCATCCAGTGGAATTTGCCGGACAGTCGGTTCCTAGTGTTTTACTCTCCGGTAACCATGCAGAAATTGCCCGATACCGACGGCGAGGACAGCTGCGTCGTACCGCCAAGCAGCGCCCGGATTTGATTTTAAAAATTTGGGATTCGTTGTCGCGTGCGGAGCAGAAGCTGGTTGAGGAAGTCTGGCGCAGCGGAGAAAAGTAAAAACTGTAAGCGTGACTTCGCCGGTCGGTGAAAAGTTCCCAGTTGACCCCTTTGCGGCCTGATATCCTGTGGGTATGAAAGTGGTCAAAGAACAATCACCGAGGCATGATCTGGCGGAAATGCTTGCGGACGCCCGCACGCTTTCTCTCGTCATTGCGCGTGTAAAACTGTTTGCTGATTCAGTTGAAGATAAAAGAACAAAAAAGCAATTTAGTGCACTGATTCAGGCACTTTCTCGTCTATCGAAGATAGTCAATTACAGACGTCTGAACGATGGCCAGATTCCCGCATCCGAACAGCCAATTTATATCGATGGGCTGCCACGTTGGATTTTCCAGATTGCGACTCAGTTTGGTCATTATGTGAATCCTGAGAGCGGCTATCAAGAAAAATGGGCCAAAAA
>CAYWSV010000149.1:0-6976 GCA_964460155.1 uncultured Oligoflexia bacterium
TTTTTGATGAGAAGGTTATTTGTTTTGTTGAGATTCTGGTGACGAGATTTTGGAGACTCTCGTTTGTCGGTGTCTGCGCAGCGTAAAATTTTAAACGACCAGTTGATTTCTTCTCGTAGACACCATCAAGCGCAATGACGTGAAAATGGATATTTAAATTTCCGGCGCTTCCGAATCTATGTATGAAGACAATCAGTCCGGAAAGGTCTTTTTCAATGCCTGCTGCGCGCTCTAGATGCGCGGTAGGCTCTGCACAAACTTTCTCACACACCTTTGTGCAGAGTAATTTTGAACGAGCCATCTACAAACGCAATTGAACGGGAAACGGGACGAAAAATTGTCGCACGGGGGCAGGTGGCAGAAGCTCCTCGACGAGAGATATTGCAGCTCAACAAGAACAATGAGTTGATTCGTTCAACTAGCAACCACATGCCCCATCGTACCTCATACCGTTCGGAGTTGTTGATTTCTGGATGTATGGTTTGTTGGCATTGCCGCAGCGCTTGAGATGCTCTGGACTTGAAAATCCGCAGTACGCATCGCGTCCATTTGAATAATAGATTCCAACGCCCACACGAAATAATCCTTCTTGAAAAATTGCTCCCACAGGTTGCACCGGCTGTGCAGGGTGCGCCGGCGGAGGAGGCGGAGCGACTGGTGTTGGCGCCGGTTTCGCGCAACTGCAAGCTCCATCATTTCTCATTCCCGACGGCAATCCTGATTTTTTTGAAACTTGCTTTCCCTTCATTCCACAAGATTTCAAATGTTCCTGTGATGAATAACCGCAGAACGATGATTTTCCGTTTGAATAATAAATTCCAGCCCCGACCTGAAAGAGTCCTTGGGAATAAATTTGGCCGGGAAGAACTAATGGATGACCGGGCGGCTTGGGCGTTGGTACACCGCTGACAGGCGGCTTTGGCGTTGGCACCACAGACCCAGTTGTTAATTGCGAAACCGTTTGTTGCATCGATAAACGAACATTCTCTAAGCTGCCGACAAATTGAAAAGAGCGAAAGCTTATGCTTCCCGCATTTATGTTATTGCCGCGCATGACGATGCTCCATTTTGAAGTCGCAAAATCAGCTGGTGCACCCGCGCCGGGCGCAAAATATCCAATTGCATATGCTCTTTGAAACCCGGCATGCTCTGGAGCCCAAGCACCCATGGCATAACGGCCATCAGGGGTAGAAATAATGACGGCATCAAAATCAAATCGATCCTGATAAGTCGGTTCAAGTTTAATCAAAGAATTTGTTTTTGGATTGTAACTGTAGAGATTGGTAAATTCAGCGTTGAGGTATGCTGTTGGTGCTTCAACCTGAATTGAGTTCATTGCACGCGGAGTTTGAATTGTTGTGAGAAATTCTATCGCGTGTCTATTCCCACCATATCCAACAGTGACTTGCTTGGATAATGTGTAGTCTGACAACTTTTCCTTGTTCAGCGCATAAAGATTGCCCTGAGCTGAGTTGCGGTCGCCAGGCGCCATCCAATAGGCTGGTCTTGACGTTGTCGCCATGACATTGCCAGAATAACGTATTGATTGAAGGACACTGGAGCTCGGGAATGAAATGCCTTGGTCGTTTCTGTTTCCGGCTTCGGTTGGATTTAGACATTCGACACATCCCTCTACGTTCCTTTGCAGATAGTCCACAACCCAAGCCACCTGATACTGACGACCATGATCGTAATTGTTGATGAACTCTTTGCCACCATATTTCAGGCTGCTCATTGCACCTGCCATGTTTTGATGTGAGCTGATGGATATGAGTCCATTGCTTGCAGCTGAGGATGCTCCTCCGACTCCCAAATTTTGTTCCTCGGAGATGTCTTTGGTCGTTGAACTTATTTTATTTAAATTTGACTGTCCGCATGAATAGGCGAAAGTTGCGCTACCAAGTACGATCCAAGAACTGAGACTCATCCTCAATTTCATTCATCCTCCAATTCGATGCGACTAACCCATAGACTGCGATCGGTATATGCTTAGGATTTCATAAATTAAATCTTATTATATTAATATTTCTGAATATTTATTGTAATTGTTTTTGTATTGAAATTATTGTCCTCGCTGCATTGGTAATCGGTCTTCTTAAACCTGCTTTTATGTCGTGTTCGGGTTGTTCTGATTTATTAATATTCCTCAATAATTTGGATAAATAGCCGATAACCTCTTCGCTTTATTCGTTCGCTGTTGCTTTTGTGAGAAATTCAGAATGCAGGGCAGTGCTCGCTTCCATTCGAGAGGTTTAAGATGAGAACAAACACTTGTCGTATCGCTTTCTTTCAAAAGATCTGTCTGACGCGGACTTCTGCACTTTTGTGTTGGGCTCTCGCAGTGGCTGCATGTAGAGGCCAAAATACAAGTGATATGCAAACGGCAGGTGGTAAAATCGTATCTTCAGATGACGGTTCGAAAGATAACCCTCTGGGCTATACTGTTCAGTTTGGTATGACGGCTGAAGGAAACGATTCCGTAAGTCAGGACGGAAAGGTCGCTGCACCTTGCACTGGGACCTTGATACACCCAAGAGTTGTGATGACAGCCGCTCACTGTGAAGTGGGGATTGGACACAAAATACTCGTACACGTAGGTGGAAAAGAAACAGAATACACCGCAAAAAAAGTTTTAAATCATAAGGAATACAGGACTGCTGAAGACCTGACATACGCATCTGCTGATTTTTCCTTGGTTTTGTTGGATAGAGATACGAATGGACGTCCGCTTCAATTGGCAGACAAAGCACCTGTTGCGGGAATGACAGCCACCGTTGGTGGGTTTGGAATGAGTCAAGGCAGAAATGCGGAAGAAAAGTCTTTGGGCGGAATATTCGATCTAAAATTACGTTCAGGAACGATGCAAGTCATTAAAGTTGAAGTTCCAAAACTAAAAGAACTTTCAGGAACGGCTTTAATCACACTGAAAAAGGTGAGCGCTATAACCTGCAAATACGATTCGGGTGGTCCGCTTGTCGTGAATGGTCGCTTGGCAGGCGTTCTTCACGGTGGCGGACTTTTGTCCGTCCGAGGTGGTGTTGATTGTCAAGAAAAATACAGCAAAGATGGTTATAGTGCATTCGCGAGTGTAGCTCACCAAAAATCTTGGATCGAAAAGAGCATGAACGAACTTCTGACTTCAAAGTGACGAGGGCAACGGGTATTGCAACATAAGGGGTCTTTTTTCGCCTTTTCTGACGGCATTTGTCGACTTGCGATACGCGTCAAGCCCAACAGTCAGACGAGCAAAATTCTTGGGTTTAATACGGACCGTGGGGTCATCGAAGTGGCACTTAATGCTGCACCTCGCGATGGAGAAGCCAACGATGCTCTCATCGATTTGTTGCGACGTGTTTTAAGACTGTCCAAAGACAAAATAAGAATCGTTTCTGGTCATAAAAGTCGAGATAAGATCGTTGATGTTGAATGCAGACCAGAAGACCTTGAGAAGTTGTAGACGATTCACTTACAAATCGTCGCCAGTTTGCCTTGGGAGTTGACCCGGAACCCTGTGGCAGGAAGAGCCGGGTCTTTCACAACACTCAGTGAGTCGCTGATAAGCTCTGGGAAATAAGAATATTGGTTCCAGACCTTCCTCGAGCCTACCCACAGGCTTGCTGGATCTTTGAACGCGCGAATGCCGCCTTTTCCGGGTGCCGAAACAACAATTTCAACAGAAGGCGTATCGTCGATGTTAGCGATGATCGGGTATTCCCACAGCGTTCCAGACGGGTTTTCTGTCTCCCAAAGAATTTTTCCAGTATTCCCTTCATAAATGCGCAGTTTGAGTTCGTCATTATAGACGACCTCAACTTTGCCATCACCATTGAAGTCGAAAACAGTTGAGCCTGTCGACGAACTCGACTTGTCCTGAATGTCTTGTGTCCACAAGATTTCACCGCTGTGTTTGAAAACAGCATACTTCGCTGCACCAGCGGTGCCGATTTCAAATTTTCCGTCGCCGTCGAAATCGCCAATATTTGGAGCCCCGCTTGATCCTGTGCTGCCCGGGATATCCTTGACCCATTTCTCCACGCCAGTGCTATCTACAACTCTCATTTTTCCAGCTGAGGTGCAGACCAATTCAGCGGTTCCGTCTTTGTCGAGATCTGCAACTGCTGAATAGGGGTGATTGCCACCCGAGCAGTTGCTCGACCAGAGTTTTTTGCCCGAGGACGAAAGTACATGTTGACCGTCGACAATAATCTCAAGCCCCGGACTTGTTGGCACCAAATTCGCCAACGTTGGTACAAAAGAACTATTCACTTCAAGGGCCTGTTTCAATTTTCCGTCGGCTGAATAAATAGAACTGCCAGCAACAATTTCTGGTTTGCCGTCACCATCAATATCGGCGACTGCTGGCATACAAAAATTTCCACATGTACCCACTGAGCTGCGGAATAAAGTGCTACGTTTCTTATAGTTGACTGCCACAAGATTTTTTTGTCCGGCATTACTCATCTCGGTGACAATGACTTCTGAAAAGCCATCTCCATCGAGGTCGGCAAGTGCGGGTGTTGTGCTTGCCAGTGCGCCAACATCGGGCACCTGCCAAATCAGCTGACCTGTTTTTCCATTTACGACTGACAGGACTCCAGCAACATTCGCATACACCGCAGTTGATGCAATAAAAACAACCTCAACTTGACCATCATTGTCGAGGTCACCCACGACAGGTGAACTGTAGGTTAATGGATGGGTTGTGAGGCTGTAGTGCCACATCTGCTCGGGCTTTACGTCCCCTATGGGCGCAAACACCTTCCGACAGGGCTCAGCTTCAGGAATTTTGATTTTGACCTGTTCAGCAGACGCTGGTCGCGCTGTTTTCACAGGATTCGAAGCGGGGCTAGCGCCCGTGTAGGTGGACTTGTTGCCACAGGCTGCCAGCAAGGGAGCAATGAAGAGAAGCGCAGATGCATTGAACGATCCGTGCATAGGTACTCCCGTAACGCCATCCCCGTCATTTCGGATAAGTTCATAAAAAAATTGAGTTCCCATTAATAAGGTCTTTTAGATATGGGCACTTATGAAGTTCTAATACAAAGATGGGAGATGACCACCGCATCCAACGCTAGTTCTCAGGATTCCTGAGCCTGTTGGGTAACTTCTTCGTTCAAGTCAGCGTGTACCGAAGTTAACGTTGATCCCGAGAGTTTCGAATTTCTGAAAGCTGAAAATCTGTCCGTTGTTTTTTCCAAATATGAAATTTTTGTATCAATCAGTTTGCTCGTGAAGTGATGCGTTATTACTGAGGGTGAATTGAAATGCACATCTTCAGTGAATACTGGCGGGTTAAGGGGATTTCAGATTATGGAATTTGGGTCAAGAATACGAGGAATGAGCTTTGCCTTAATTCTTGCTTCTTTTTCAATATTCCATGCTTGCAGAATTGATAATAACGAAAAAAACGCAGCCGTTGTTTTTTCGCAGCAAGTTGCGCAAGAATTTAATTCTACCATACTCCCACTTCCAATTGTTGTTCCGTACAATGGGCAACCTGTGCGCACGGCTCGAGCCGAGATGAGTGCTCAGACATGGGTTAATCTTTTTGATATGCCTACGTTGATTCAATCACTTCAGGTGAAAGGGCTATCTGTTGGCGATCGTGTCTTTGTTCGAGCAGGAACGGGATACACGAATGATCTTGCCACAAAAAAAGCAGAAGCAGGCTCGAGCAAATATAAAGGAGATAACCGATACACCGTTCAAATTGTTGGTACGGTTAGGCAGTCTACAAACGTAGGAGTGACTGGATTGGTTATTGCAAAGGATGCACGTAACACAGATTTTGTTCAGCATCATGGTTTTTCGATGCTGCAGGGTTCTGCGCAAATCTCAGATCCCAATCAGAATATATTTAACTTTGTATTGAAGGGGAAAGTTGTTGGTGGTCCGACGCCCAAAATCGCTATTGGAAGAATAAACCAAAATTCGACTCCAATCGCGCCCAATGGTGTTCCGTCCATTTTTATGGAGAAAGGACCGGCAAGAACAAAACTTGATATACTTGTACTCTCACTTGGTTGGGAATCGGCATTTGTTAAGTCAAATTATCAGAGCGATCGGAGCCATATTCGGCGAACAAGAATTACTCGAAACGGTACATTCGTTGGAATCTCATATCCGCTTGGTTTGGTGAGGGCTGGAGATATTTTCGATGCATCTACGAATATCGATTGCACGGCGGTGAGTGATAGCCCGCAATTGTGTACACACACTGTTGTTCTGACGGATGCCGAAGATTCTACCGAAGGAGAAGAGGTGACTATTAGGTTTGGAAAAAATGTGCCACCTCGGGAAACAGCTAATTTTAGGTTTTTTGGCGCTCTAACTGCATCTAAAGATTATTCAGCAGGCGCTTTTTTAAACGTTGTTGTAAAAACCATGTCAGATACCACGAGCGATGGTTTCCTGAAATTGGAAAAGAGCAGCGTCATGTCTTTTTCACGATACATTCCGCTGCGCTGATTGTTTTATCGCCAATTTGCATCCGGCTGAAGTCTGAGTGAGAGCTTTCAGAGCGGTTTACGCAGAACCCTAAATGGCGCTTGTCTGAGAATCAGCACGGCTGAAACGAATGCAGCAGCGCAACAAATCAAAATAACAGCCGATGAAATCGTGAAGGTGGGCAGCAGAGCCACGTTCAGTTGATCGTCCGGGGTAAGGATGGTTTTTTGAACCATGGAGCTCAACAACCAGCTTGCACCTGCACCAACCACGCAGCCAATTCCAGCAAGCAGCAAAAATTCACTAAAAATTGCTCTTAACACCAGTGAATTGTTTGCGCCTAAACAGCGATACAGTGAAAAATTTCGTGCCCGCAGTGAGTAAGATGTCCATGCGCTGAGAAGGGTGTTGAGCAACGCTCCTGCAAATAACAGAATAGTGAGGAAGCGAACGATGTCGAGTGCTGCAGTGAGCAACCGACTGGCAAGCTCTGCAAGCTCGGTTGCATCGAGCGCTGTGATTCCCGGAT
>CAYWSV010000149.1:6986-8435 GCA_964460155.1 uncultured Oligoflexia bacterium
TTTCAAATAGCGAATTTAGAACATCCTGACGCGCTTGGGTCTCGGGAAGATTGGTTGCAAACAATCCACTGAAGGGGGCGTCGGTTAACGTACTCGGGTGGAGAACAAAGAAAAAATTGGGACGAAAACTTTGCCAGCGGACACGCCTCAGGCTCGTGACTTTGACCTTTACAGGCACACCTTGAACATCAAAGTCGATAACGTCGCCCAAATTGATTTTGAGGGTCTTGGCGATTCCGACCTCAACCGAGACTTCATTGAGAGCAGCCGAAGAAGAATTTTTGCTCCAGAACTTGCCGGCAACAACTTCCTCGACATTGTTGTCATCGGCGACTGTGGCACGGCTCGTCAGATTCTGCTCGCGGTTAAACAATCGAAGCGCACGTTCTTTATCGTCAGTGCCGTCTTTGATTTGCTCCATCCACTCGTCGGCACCTTTACCATTGATACTTTGCAGGCGCGCCCGAGTAATTTTCTCAGACAAAATATTCTTGTCGTCTCCACCGCGCGAGAGAATGTTTCGCACACTCTTCATTGCATCGGGCGGAGCGTCGAGAACAAAGACGTTGGGACGCTGCATGCCCGAGGTTGCTGTTGTGATTTGATTGACGATATTGCTGCGCAAATCCCACATAAAGACGAGCAAACACACCGACAATCCGAAAAGTAAAAGAGTGAGTGAACTTTGGCTTGGGCGCGCGCCGATTTCACTTCCTGCGATTCGCAATGAAAGTGGCAGGCGAATTCCGGGATTCAAACCCAAACGGCCGATAACAAGAACAGCGACTCGAAGAATGAGATACACGCCTGTCAGAAGGACGACCATGATGAGATTAAACCCCGTCTCGGATGAGATGAGGAACGACAACAAAAGCGCGGCCCCTAGCCAAACGAGATCAGGAAAGTTTTCAAGCAGAGCCAGAAATCCCAGAAATATCTTCTTTGCTGGTGGATCTGTTTGAGTTGCAAAATCGAGTACAGATGAACGTTGCCGTGCGTGCCTCAAATAAACTAACGCACCGGGAAGAATAAGCGACATAGTCAGAAGAAAAGCTGAGACTGCGAACTTCCAAACAACGTCACCACTGCCGAAAACAGAGACCTCAACTGAGTTACCGGTAAACCATTGAGCCAGTCGTGGCGAGATTTCATGACGAAATAGGAGTTGTCCGAACCATGCGCCTAGGGCGAGCGCGAATCCGGTGATAACCACGACATTCCCTACATAGAGGAGCGTGAGGAGTGGTCGAGGCGCACCCAAATTCGAAAGGATCTGCGCATCAGTTTGCTTTCGTTTGAGGTAAGAATGAATTCCTTGCGCGCTTCCCAATCCGAGCAGCAGCAATGCAGCAAAACCAATAGCATTGAAAAATAAAAATAAACTCCGTGCGGGTTTGAAGGCAGCGTTAAGCGCATCCTCTTTGGTTCTGAGATTGGGGCGCGACGATT
>CAYWSV010000150.1:0-8336 GCA_964460155.1 uncultured Oligoflexia bacterium
AAAGGGTTTGCGTACATCGTGTGCCAGCATCTGGGTTGTGCGGGCGATGGCGGATGAACGCGCATTTTCGGTGTTCAGCTGTTCAATTCGAATCAAATTTCTTCGGAATTGAAGGTATATTGGGTATGAAATAATTAAGAATATCAGCCAGAGAAAGACTCCATTTTTCAGCGATTGGTCCAGAGTGTAATGAACGCTGATATTTCCAATCGATCTCTCGGTAGGGTTCAATTGTAACGGTGTCTCGAAAGAAAGCAAAAAGAGTGCTTTGTTCTCTGCTGAACTTTGAGAGTCGACCATAATTCCATCGAATCGAGTGACCTCTAGGTTGATTAAAGGATATCGAATTGTGCTACGCAAGACGTCTCTCACAGACCTGTTGTCGCCGCCAATCAATGAACGTCGGAATTCAGGAACCAGATGGATGACTTGCCTTTCGATTTCGCTCTTATTGATGATGGAAATCCCGAAAGTGATAACGATGAGCGCCGTCATCATGAAAATTGCATAAATCATCAAGGAGCGCTGCATCAGGTACATTATCTCTTCCCCAACGTTTTATCCGAAAGGATGAAGGTCGCTATTGACCTCATCTTCCAAAATCTGTCTGCCGAGAAAAGCACTCAAACGTCTCAGGGACCTCGCATCTTTGTTGAAGCTCCCGAAATAGAGGTTTAAAACGTCGGACGAACTTGCTCGCGCAAGCACAAGTGGCGGACTTATATTTGAATCATCGTTGTTTAGATTTGCTTTGAAAGATGAAATAGAGATCTGACTGAGGTCTATTTTGTTGACCTGATCAGGACCTGTTTCGACATCAAAAAATACGTCTCGAAAATGCGCCGCGTAGGCTGGATCTAGAGCAAGCTCCAGATGTTTCTGAGGCGTCATGTTGTTGAATACTGATCTTCTTCTTAAATCAGACTGAGGTCTTTGAACTGTGCCCAAAAGGTATCCCAAAGCAGAGCGCACAGCTTCAACCAAGGCTGAATATAGAGCATCGTGAAGATTTGGTTGTGTGCTCGTTCCTAGGGTCATTCCAAATGTGTGATTTGCCTTCAACCCAAAAACGGCACAAATCACACCGTGAAATTTCGGATGACTTCGCATAGAGCCGAATCTGACCTCCGCTCCCAGACTCTGTAAATATTTAATGATTGCCCGACAGTCGTCGCGTCTGAAGCTCTCAGCTTCAGTGATTTCTTTGAATGGTGTCTTTGTGAGAAAGTGGCAAAAGAATGAATCTCTCTCCAAGAGTTCACAAAGCGCGTTGAGCTCTGCGTGCTGTTGCTGAGAGTGTATTGCTACCCCATTGGAGGTGTCGGCATCGGGCATCTGATCCAGAAAATATCGTTCGAGGGTTTCCGCAGTGGCCTTAACAATCGCGATGTCTTTAACGGAATGAGTTCCCCGACCGAGAAATGATTTTCCGTTAATCATAAATTCGCATTGTAAATCATGAAGCTCAACATCCAGCTTTTGAGTCCAGTCAAATTGACTATATTCAAAAGACAATCTTGGCCCATATTGAGCGATCCACTCCCCAAAGGCATTCATTTGAGTTCGATTCTCCAGAAGGGGTCATTGGCAAAGAGTTTCGAGAAATCGGTTTTCCAACGACCATGAATGACGGATACGAAGGGGCGAAGCGTGAATGGGACAATCCGCGGATCCTCCCAAACCGTGTAAAATTGCATTTTCTGCAGCATAGATAGGCGTTCGGGTTTGTCGGGGTTTTGGAAGTACTGCTTGAGCCAGTCTGCGGGTGTCTGATTGTTGGGAGGCGTTAGAATACCCGCCTTAACGGAAAAACTTATAAAATTGATGCTTTCGATTGAAGCTACATCGACGCCGAGAATTGTCATTTCAGGAACGTCTTCGTCCGTTCGGTCTCCAAAATGCATGATGTCAGGGAAGCCGATGAGAGTGAAATTATTGATTTCAGCATCAAGGACTCTTTGATAAAAACCTTTTAGGAACTCAGGGACTGCAATTCGAATTCCGAGGGCATCGCATGGTTCATTAAGTTTCTCGAACTCGCTTTCAATGAGCGTCGTTTGTTCAAGCGAAAGATTCCCCTCGGCTGATGGAGGAACAATCTGCAAGGTTGAAATTCGACCGTCTGAATCCTTTGCCATATGTTTCTGAACAGCGCGTCTCATGCAAGCGAAGATGTGTCTGCGTTTTTCAACGGGCAACTTTAATCCGACAGCGGTGTACTCTGCGAAAGCAAGAGCAATTGGGTTTGTTATGTGTGTGCTGAAGTCTTGCGAGAATTTGCTTCTGAGTCTTTCCCAGCCTGAGAGTCGCAATTGCGAAGCCGTGGGAATGAACTCAACTTCACCATTGATGAATAGGTTTTCCGCTGACTTTGCCGACTTTGAGTCATAATCGAAATTAACGAACTCAACGACCTGTGGCATTCTTGGACGGTAGTGCCAATGGTTTTTATTCGCTTCTAAGTGCGATTTGGCACCATTTTTGACGAGTCGATAGGGCCCAGAGGTGTCCTCGAAAGAGGTAATTTTGAGCTCGGGATTGTCGATGGTCTCTCGTGCGAGAATTCCATAATCGATTGATGTTAAAAGCGGCAACAAAAAGGGAGTTTGTTTCTTTGCAACGAGGATCAGTCGATTTCCATCAGCTTTGAGCCCCAAACATTCATCAGAGAGAGTTTGCGGCCTCTTATCCATGCAAAGAAGATTGACGAGATCTCCATGGGAGTTTTGATTCAGGATCATCAGCCGCTTAAAACTGGCTATCGCATCCTCAGGAGTCACCTTTTTTCCCGAAGAGAATGTTGCATTTCTAAATTCAAAGATGAGTTTGTTGTCTTCCCAATAGAATCGGTCGGCTAGACCACCCACGATTTCGCCCTGATTGTTGTACTCAACCAAGGTGCTCAAAAAGAGTTCGAGGACTGAATAATCGGAGGAGTCTAGGATTTCTCTCGTGTCGAGCATTTCAAGAGGCACTGTGGTGTTCAATGCGACCTTCAGGCGAGTATTTAAATCATTGGCCACGGACTTACCCTTTATAAAGAAAGCGCAGGTGACGAGTGAGAAGATGATCGCACTCGCGACGATTATTTTTTTCATAAGTCTTGAATTTTACACTTCTCGTAGCATCGTTCGGTATTTTTGCTACCCCGAATATCTTTGATGCTTAGGTTAAGTTTGTCATTTTCTAATTTTTGGTCAGATGAAGTTGCAGACGGAGAAGCCTGATTTGATTTTTTTTGGTTATCGTCTTCGTTTCCACACCCTGTCGCCAACGTGATGAGCAAGGTTGATGCTGTGGTTGTTGCGAGAATCGACAGTGATTTTTTCATTCTAGAAGGACTCCTCTAAGGTAAAATTCGAAACCGGCTCCACGGTATTGAATGAAATGTTTCGCAGTCCCCCAATTTCCCGACCAGCGTGTGGGGCTGCATTTTGGCGACCTACAGAGAAGTGCGCGAACGTGCACCGAGGGATGGATCGAAAGGTGACAGTTTCGTTTTTCTTTTCTTCAAAAATCGGGCGAGTTGTAGAATTATTTTCGTAATTAAGGGTACTTGCGAGTCATCTTGAGACGAAGGGAAGGTCGGGCTGTCTTCGTTTTGAAGGAGGCCGTGAACTCAGACGTTCTGAGTTCACTTCCGGCCAAAACAACGCTTGAATGCATCGTCTCTGTCGCTTTTGAGAAATTTGGTGAGTCTAACCAAAGAGCCCCATCGTTCGTCTAAATCCATTCCTGTGATGACGAATCCGGCACGGAGTTTTGTAATGAGCATTTCAGTGTTGTCTGGCTTATGCTGGCTCGTCAGACGCTCGTAGCCAATTTCTTCGATATATTTTGAAAAGACATCAAGAAATTTCGAATAAATACCTTTCTTTTGATGGCTCGGTAGAATGCCCGTATTACGCATGTAGTAAGTCATAAAATCCATCGTCTCGCCAACACTCCAACCCACAGGTTCTCCATTGTGGGTAAACAGAAAATGTTCAGCGTGAAGATTTTTGTAGCCAGTCATTCCCATAAGCTCGCCAATTATCTTTTCACGCTCTTTGGCAACCAGAAGCGTCTGAGACGGCCCAGCGTCGTTCGGCTGTGGAAAAACGACCCCAAAATTTTGTGCAAGAAACCCCCGAACAGTCCCTTCGTCTGATGGAGAGACCAAATACCCATTCCCGAGATCAAGGGGAAAGTAGGTTTTACGAAGCTGCGCAATTTTATCAGTCACAAGATAAGTCCTCCGATGGTCTATGGCGGTCTGTTTAAAGGTTCTTCCAGTTTATCAAAAATTTTATCCACAATTTCGAACAGCTGCTGTGGGTCGCATTCAAAGCTCGACCTCTGAATTGCAATGTATCTAAGCCCCGCTCTCTATCCGAAAGGATGCAGTGAATAATTAACTTTATTCATATCGAATTTTTCTCCAATAAAAACGCTGATTCTTTTGAGTTCATTTTGAGTACATTTGAATTCATCAAAATAGAGATTCAAAAGTGCGGTTGAAGAGGCTCGAGCCATAAAAATCGGAGGGTTTTCGATCTGGGTTGATCCAAAAAAAACAGGTTCAAATGTAGTAATCTGAATTTCCTGAAGGTCAGTTGGAATATATTTCGGGGTGTTATTTCGGCATTCAAAAAAGCGTTTCCTGAAATCACGAGCGTAGTCCGTGATAGTGCCTAACAGTGCATGGTCGAATGGGCCGAACGGTCTTTGTCTCTTATAGAACTCATTCAGAGTTAATGGTTGCCCAAGTTGTGTAAAATAACTTGCTGCTGAACGGCTTGATTCAATTAGCGCTGACCGCACTGCATCATCAAAAGACTTTTTCACGCTAGTTCCGAGTGTCATGCCAAATGGGTTTGGTAGATCAAGTCCAAATATTGCACAAACAACACCCGAAAGTCTTGAATCAGTTGAAAGATACCCAAATCTAATTTCGGCGCCTTTCGAATGGAGAAAGTCGATTATTGATTTTGATACCTTACAGTTCGGAAGTTCGTGATGAGGTATCTCTATGAAGGGTGTGCTAGATAAGAAATGACAGAAAAAAGAGTCTCTTTCTAACAACTCACAAATCGCGCTTAGTTCAGCTTGTTCCCTGTTATAATGAACTGCGATTCCATTAGAAGTCTCGGCTTCATCAATTTGCTGCAAAAAAGCTCTTTCAAGAGCTTCAGCAGTCGCCTTCATAGTTGCCGTCGTGAAATCTGAATCTGTACCGCGAGAGATTATTTCTCTGCCGTCAATTTTTAGGTTGCACTCGATGTCGTAAAGTTCTGTGCTTAATTCCTCGGTCCAGCTGAATTTCGTGAATACTAGTCCAAGTGATGTGCTGTTTTTATTTATCCATTCGATAAATTGATTCATTTTAATTTAATTTTCCAGAATGGATCATTTGGAAAGAGCTTTGAGAAGTCTGTCTTCCATTTGGAGTTTATCACTGACACGTATGGTCTAATCGAGAGTGGAATGATTTTTGGATTTTCCCAAATCGTATTAAATTGGATATTCTGTAGCATCAGAATTCTTTGGGATTTGTCAGTGGTTTCAAAATATTTTTTGAGCCAAGTGGTAGGCGTTTCTTCATCGGGTGGTGAGAGTAGCCCATTTTTCACAGAGTAACTTATAAAGTTAATATCTTCGATGGCGGTGACATCAACTGATGTAATTGTGAGTTCAGGAACATCTTTGTCACTTCGATCGCCGAACCGAGCGATTCTTGGGTAGCCAACATATGTGAGGTTGCGGATTTCAGAGTCCAGCGCACTCTTATAAAACGGAATCAACTCTTCCGGCAGAGCGATTCGGATGCCACTGGCATCACATGGATTGGAGTATTTTTTAAGTTCACTTTCCATGAGATTTGTTTGGTTTAGAGAGAGATTGCCCTCCGAAGAGGGGGGAAGTATTTGAAGAGTCGGAATTCTTCCATTCACATCTTGAATGAGTGTTTTTGAAATTCCTCTTCTGAAGCAAGCGAGCAAATGTCTTCGTTTTTCTTGAGGTAGCAATTGACCAACTTTGGTGTACTCCGCGTATGCAAGGTACATTGGATTGGTGGTGTGTATTGAAATTGGAATTTTTGTCGATTCAGTGAGCACCGGGATATCGGAAAGGCGTAATTCTGAAGCGGTTGGAATAAAATCGACCTTTTTCTCAGAGAATTGTTTTAATACATAATCTTCTGCAGAAGTTTTATAACTGAATCTTTTGAACTCGATTTTTTGCGGCATTTCTGCGTGAAAGTGCCAGTGATTTGGATTTGCCACGAGAACTGGACCTGTGTCTCCTGTTACAAGCCTATAGGGTCCGGACGTGTTTTCTAATGAACTAAGTTTTAGACTTTCATTATCAATTATTTCTGCGGGTAATATCGAGTAGTCTATTGACGTCAGGAGAGGTAATATAAAGGTATTTTTCTTCTCTGGTATTATGACAACACGGTTTCCCTCGGCTTTTAAGCCTTCGCAATGATCCTGAAGCGATTCTGGCCTTTTATCAAGGCAGAGTAAATTAACGAGGTCGCCATGAGAATTTGAGTTGAGAATCATCAGGCGTTTGAAACTTGCGACAACATCTTCAGCTGTAATTGAGCGCCCGGACGAAAATGTCGCGTTGCCTAGCTCAAAAATTAGTTTGTTGTCTTCCCAATAAAAACGCTTTGCAACGGCTCCGATTATTTCGCCTTGATTGTTGTATTCGACCAGAGGACTGAAAAGAAGTTCAAGGACTGAGTAGTCACTTGCAAGCGTTATTTTCGATGGATCCAAGTCTGAAAGAGGAGTGCCAGTGTTTAATGCTACGAGGAGTGTTTTATCTGCATTTGAGGTCATTTGAGGCCTCCAGAACTTTGCTTTTGCTGCAATTAGAATGAGTGCAACTACAAGCAGTGAGAGTGTTTTTATTAATCTTTTTTCATACATCTGCTGCCACCATCGCATCGAATTACGTCCACACTTCCCTTTGCTTCTTTGAGTTTGATGTGAAGCCCTTGATCGTGCGAGATTGCTTCTGCCTGCTCAGATGTTTTCTCATTTTTTGTTGGGGTTTCTTCGATTTCTCTGCCACAGCTTGTTCCGGCGGAAATAAGTAAAGACGCTGCAGTTGTTTTAGCGATTACGTTTAGCTGTTTTTTCATCGTAAAAAACCCTTTCGTGGTTGAGCGTGCTCAATGGCTGCTAGCAAGTCTTTCGTGGGCAAGACACATCCGTGTCACCTCCGGGTTACACAGAAAATGAAAAATTCTTCGATTGTTTTCTAAAATATTTGGTTTTTCAGATTCTTGAATTTCTAGATTTATGGATTTTTGTCTCGACTTTAGTTTCTTTCATTGCCCTCCGCACTTAAACCCCACCTTCGCAGACGACGAGCGATACACTCTGGGTTTTGTCGACGACTTTGCATTCAGGCGGAGGCGTTTCGGTGTTGAGGAAGAATCCGTATTTGGCTTTTGACGACCCTTCCCTCTCGCCGAAACTGACACCTAAATAGGGGTAAGGAATCGTATTGGAAACACGGAAGCTGTACCCGCGATTCCATGGGAAGTCGGGATTACGCTTTTTGAGTTCTTCATCCTCACTCGGCCAAACAAATCGACCTGCGCGGCTGGGTGCCAGACTTCTCATTTCAAAAAACAGATTCTTATACGTAATTGAAGCAATGCCTATGCCCATAAGGACCATAAGGCCTCGGCTGAGTTTCCGCGTTCTCTCTTCCTGAGCGGCCTGAATCAGGCCTTGGAACGCTGCAACAACAATCAGTACGACAAGCGGCGATGAGCACACATGGTAATACGAGTGGATGAATGAGTGTGCTCCATCAAGGGCTGCGATGGCCAGTATTTGCAAGCAGAGCGCGCCTGTCAGCCAACCAATATATTTGCGGGTGTCTTTCGAAACCAGCGGGAGTGCAAGCGCAATGAGAATCGGAGCACCTGAAAACGCGATATCGTCGAGAAGAAGTTTGAGCAGCTGGGTGGGTTGAGTGAAGAACTCAATAAACGACTCGAGGGGTTTTCGGATGTGCACACCAAATTGCACGGGAGTGTCTTGCATCGTGGCAATCCACTTCATTCCGGCCGTGTAGTAAACGCCGACACAAATCATTGCAGGAACTGACCATAGCGATTGTTTTATGCGCTCCTTCCAGCTTACGTCCTGCAGGAGAATAAAAATCAAAACAGGCGCAGCTGTGGGTTTGATCAAGAGTCCTAGTGCAATAAGCAGTGCAGCACCGATGTTCTTTTTATCCCAGAGTAATCCAACACCACTGAGCACAAGCAACTCGCGCCCAGAAGGTTGAGAATGGGAAATTCCATCGGCATGAGGCCGTAGCCATCC
>CAYWSV010000151.1:0-8315 GCA_964460155.1 uncultured Oligoflexia bacterium
CAATTGAGAGTGACCTGAACGGACTCCTGGAGGGCAAGAAGCAATACCAGGTTCCCCTCTATCAGCGCACCTACTCATGGCGACAGGCCCAGTTCAAGCCACGCTGGGACGACACCGTCCAACCCGCCGAGGACCGCGATTTTCATCCACAAACGTCGACCGCCGCAACGAAAGAGATGAACTCAATGTGGCAGGCTGCTGCCCGCTGTGTCAGTGAGTTCCACAGGGGCTGAGGAGAGTTGAAAAACTCTTTTTCACTCTTATTCGTCGATGATGTGAAGAATGTAACGTTTGTTTAGCTTTGCAGCGCCGCAATTTAAAATGGTGCGGATGGCGTCTGCCGTGCGGCCATTGCGACCAATCACTTTACCCACATCTTCCTTAGCGACTTTGAGTTCAATGACGTTGGTCTGAGTGCCAGCGATCTCATTGATTTCGACTCGCTCGGAGTTATCGACTAAAGATTTCGCAATATAGTCGATGAGCTCCTTCATGCTGCCCATACTTGCGTCCATCAGGTGCCACCTCATTTACAA
This sequence comes from uncultured Oligoflexia bacterium, assembly GCA_964460155.1. GTDB lineage: Bacteria > Bdellovibrionota_B > Oligoflexia > Silvanigrellales > Silvanigrellaceae > RFOM01. The sequence continues at coordinate 537 of CAYWSV010000151.1, forward strand.
AAGAATCCAGTCAGGAACCGCGCAGGCAAGGCCGGACAATAACCCTGCTGCCCATCGAAGACACTAGGCCCTGCCCGCAGAACTGGCAAGGAAACATAGGTGAGCGTGCGGAAATAAGAACGAAAAGCAGATAGTGCCTGTTTTTAAAGCGCTAAATACCTCAAGCGTCACGGCCTTGACACATTGAATCTCAATACGTTCGCAAGAGTGGCGATAGACAGAGCGAGGCCTTTTCCGCAAGGAGTGAAACGTGGGCGACCAATTTGCACTCAAAAATAATCAGATCTTCGTGCTCGCAGAGGCCGCTGGTGGTGTTTACAACAGCGACCAACTGCGAATCCTGTGCGAGGTTGCCGACAGCGAATCGGCCTTCCTGAAAATAACCGAAGACCAACGCATTGGGTTTATGGTTGACCCCAACAAGTTGGCCGACGTGCAAGCTCAAGTGCGGAAAAGCGGGCTTCTGCTCAGGTCCTACAAATCGGCAGGCGTTCCATCGCCACGCGCGTGTTTGGGTGAATTGTGCACCTTTGCCCATCAACCGTCACTTGGAGACGCGCTCGAACTCACGACCCATCTCCTCAAATCGTTTCCCGCACCAAAACGCTATTCGAGCATTGGTGTGAACGGGTGTCAGCGGGCGTGCTTGGGTTCATCAACCGAAGATATTCATATCGTCGCCGAGGAATCAGGCTACAAGATTTCGATTGGTGGCAAAAGCTCAGACATTCCTCAACAGGCGCAGTTAATTCTGGAAAACATTCAGCGCGCTGATCTTCCTGTCGTGGTCGAGAAATTGCTGGCTGTTTTTTACCAAGAAAGCCAAGAAAACGAGCGTATTTGTGACGTCATCGATCGTATCGGACTGACACCCTTTCTCGATTCACTTCCGGAGCATCTTGTCCCGGTTGTCGCCGAAACAGATATCTCTTCTGCTGTTGATCTTGGCGACGCGGTCCCAAACATGACAGGCCCAGAAAACTTGGCCGAAGATTTATCTGCGCAATTGGATACCGGAGACACGACCGCCGGATCGGACGTTGCGAACTCGCTGGATGACTCACTCGATGATCTTCTCGAGAGCAGCAGCAAAGAATTCGCAGACGGCACGCCGACTGAGATATCGGGAACAGAGCCCAATGCAGTAGATGGAATCGCCGACTTGGATCTCAAAGCTATTGACGATGGTGGCGCTCTTGAAAACAGCGCAGCAGATGCGAGTCTGGACACTCCAGATGTCACCAGCGAGTCGTCGGACGATATGAGTGATGGATTGGCTGGAGAACTTCTTGAAGTTGCTGAAAGCGATCTCGAAGAAGGATCTCTTGAGGATGTTGAGCGAGTGCGCGATGCAATCCGTACTGAGCTTTCCTTGGCGCCAAGTGCTGACCAATCAATCCGTCCACAGACCGATGAACTGCTCGATGATCTTCCAGAAGAGTCAGAAGGCATGGACGATTCATTCACCGACGCCTCGAATGATTTGAGCACCTCAGGCACCTTGGATGGCCTAGACGACGTGCTTGCGGAAACAGATGCATTGGCAGACGCAGCAGATGCATTCGAGGAAGAAACAGCCGCTCACATTGAACATAAAAAGCCCGCACCACAGAAGCCAACTCGCGCGCAAGCTGCACCACAGCGTCAGCGCGATGAGCCTACCCCACGCGCTGCTGTAAAACCCGTGGGCGGTCGTTTGTCTATTCGATTTGTGGGCGAGCAGCTTTCAGTCGAATTGCCTTCGGGGCTGAGTTTCGAGCTTCCATTTGAAAGCGTTGCCGAAGGAAGCGAACTCTCTATGTCGTTGCCGGATGGTGAGTTGCGCATCCAGCGCGATGGACAACTGCTCGCAGTGAACTTAGGAATGCTGAATCTGAAAATACCCGTTCCCGAGTTCAGCGACCGGCAGGTCGCCTGAGAGCCAAAGAGGTCAATTATTTGCAGGCCGGAAGGACGATCTGAGCCTCAATGAATTTTCCAAGAACACGGCTGTGTAACTCACGTTCCAAAACATACTGCCGCCCTGCCGCAGTTTTGATTTTTGCACGCAGTATGACCGCTGAGTCCTTCACTGAATCAATGCCGAGAATTTCAGGGGCTGCGAGAACATCGTGCTGAAAATCACGCACCAGTGATTGCACCTGTTCTGCGAGAATGTGCCGAGCAGCATCGACCTGAACACCATAAAGAACAGAAATTTTATAATCGATCTGCGAAAATCCAGACGTCGCATTTTCGATTTTTTTGATTTCACCATTGGGGATGACAAGTAACGAACCGTCTGACAACCGAAGCTTAGTGCTGCGCAGGGTCAACCGTTCAACCGTTCCGGTGCGTCCATCGATGGTGATAACATCTCCAACGGCAAATTGATCTTCAAAAAGAATGAAAAAGCCGGCCAAGAAATCACGCACGAGCGATTGTGCACCAAAACCGATTGCGACCGATGCGACACCAGCAGTTGCCAACAATGGAGCAACACTCACGCCGAGCATCTGCAAACCCATCAACATACAAATAATAAAAACAGTGATGTTGATGACATAACCCGATGTGGTCAGCAGGGTGTCCGTTCTGATTTTCATGCGCGGATGAGTGTTCAATGTGCGGCTCGCAACATCTCCATTCAGCAACCCACGCACAGCGCTATGAAAGAAACGCGCAACCCAAACACCAGCGATAATCAAAATCACAATCTTTAGCAGAATGTCTGCACCCTGCTTGATCCAAAGACTCATCTTTTGAACTTCGACTGACAGCCGAGCGGGTAACGTACCGTCTTTTTGGGTTTGCAAATTCTCAGCAAGTTCGCTGAGCGCGTACGACACCAAGTTCAGCAATCCGAGGCCCACAAGGGTCCATGCTAAGGATTGAATCGAACGCTTCACCGCTTCGCCGTAGCGCAACCAAAATGAACTTGTCGACATTTGATGGTCGTGTTCCTGAAAGCTGTCGCGTTCACGACGGGCCAGCTCCATGCGTCTATCGACCAAGGATCTCAAAAAAACAGACAGCGTGAGAGCCAAAATACCGAGGGCTATCATTATCAAAAAAGGAATGGCGGCAGAGTCGGGAAGCATGAAACTTCGTCCTTCAATTCCAGAGTGAGAGTAGCCAATTCCCTCAGGAACCTGCCGACTCGTTCCCCAAGGTGGCTTCGCTGACTTTGCGACGTGACTGAAGCCACTTCATCACAATCGGCAGGACAGACAAAATGACAATTCCAACAACAATGACGTGAATGTAGTCTTTGATTCCGGGAACTGTACGACCCAGAAGATATCCTGCGAATAGCAAAGACCAGATCCAAAGAAAGCCACCAATCACATTGTAAGTCGCAAAACTTCGGTAAGACATACCGGCAACACCGGCAACAGTTGGAGCAAAAGTCCGAACAATGGGCACGTAGCGCGCAAGAATAATCGTCTTGCCCCCGTGTTTTTCGTAAAAGCTTCGCGTTTGCTCGAGGTGCGAACGTTTAAACAGAAATGAGTCTGGACGATCATAAAGTTTTGCACCCAGTTTGCGACCAATCCAGTAGCCCGTTGCATCACCAACAATCGCAGCCGCAGTCAGCGTCCAGACCATTGGCCAAATAGCAATATGGCCTGCGGCAGCAAAAAGCCCCGCTGAAAACAAAAGAGAGTCGCCGGGAAGAAAGAAACCAATGAGCAACCCAGTTTCTGCAAAGATGATGAGAGTGAGACCCACCAAACCAACACTTGCGATAAGTGTTTCAGGCTGTTTTAAGAAGGAAATAAGCAATTGAATCAGCTCAGACAGGTTCTCCATGGGCAGCTCTCTCCGCAAAGCGAAAACTCCCGGGGGAACAGACCAACACGCGGGAACCTTCGAACACGACCCACTCTATCGGGCGGGCGGCTTCAGAGCAAGAAAGCCACATTCAGACCATAGGCGGTGTAAACCTCGGCAATTACACCCTCGTTTTTTCCATCTGGAAATATCGCTCTTCCTGAAAAACTCTCTACAGAAAGATCCAGCCCGACCTGCAGTCGGCTGAAAAGATAATTCAGGCTTGCCTCTAAAATAAACAGACTCGGCTGATTCGCCCGTGTACTGATGCTCTGCGCATCTGCTGGTGCATCGGGTGTTCGATTGTCCAACTGATAATTCGTGGCCCAGAGCGTGCCAACGTTCAGTCGTGCCCGAAATTTATCGACTGGCTGAAATTGAAAGCCACCCAGAGTATAGAGTCCACTCAAAGACAAATCGCGCAACGGCGAGAGTTCGAAAGGCTTTCTCTCCTGATCAGCCGGAGTGTTGAATTTAATGAGACCACTCAAAAAACGATGACTAAAATAGCCGGTTCGAGCATCTGCAAAAAGCCGCCCTTTCCAAAGAGGATATCGAACAAGGAGCCCGCCCCGACCGGTAATGCGATTTACCCTCATGTCTAAATCGACTTCTTCACCTGTGAGCAACGATGGAACTGAAACGCGCACATCATTGAGTGATGTGAGGAATCGAAAATTTCCTTCCACACCCAAAATCGATGGCCAAGCACTATGGGCCATTCGAGAAGCGCGGTCTGAAGCAAATGCAAATGGAAAAATATCGGTGGATAAATTTATCGACGACAAAAGCAACGGATACGTTTCAACCACCGTTGCGCGCGAAATACCCTTTAATGTCGTTGAAACGAGCCCAGGACCTACTGAAAACAATGCACGCAGCGCTGGTGGAGGACCCTTGACTCCTTGCTTTTGAACGCCCGCAGAGGACGCCGAGGCTGCTGCAGAGGAGCCCGAAGACGCCGAGGCTGCTGCAGAGGAGGCCTGTCCAAGAACAAATCCCCCCAAAAGTTTGCGGCAATCTGTGCGAGGTTCAACCACATCCGCAGTGATTCGATTGGGAAGAAATTTTCGCAGACGAACCTGCCCGATCACACTCCCCTGAGAACTGCCAGAGGTCTTTCGAATCACAGGAAGAACGTCGCCCACCTCGGCGCTGACGCCACCGCGAATGAGGACCTTACAACGAGCCTCGCGAATAATCTGACCCGCATTCGAATTTGTTTTCGCACTCGAGTTCAGACTCGTGCTTGATGTCGCGTTAGTGCTCGCAAAAGCGGTTTGAGACGCGGCGAGAAAAAGAATTGCACACAAAGAAGCATGAGCTCGGCCACCGAGACGCCAGAGTCTATACCTCGACTGAATTGAAAAGCACATCATCAATCGGCGGCACCCAGCTTCCACGTTGCACCGAGCATCCATTCCGTCCAGCGATCTCCATCATTGATGTAACGCCACTGGATTCCCAGCTCCCTTGGGGCAGGTGCACCCGGATGAACTTCAACGCCAGCCTCAAAACCAAATGCACCCGCCAGCAATCCAGTCAGAGACTGTTTGTACTCAACCGACAATCCCCAGCCGCCATCAAGCGCGCGTTCGCTCGAAAGCAAACCAAAAAGCTCAAAAGCATCGAGCGTTTTTTTGCTTTTCTCAGTCTTGACGGTGCCCGTGCTGTATTGAGCCTCGGCTCCCCAGTTGATGGGAAATTCAGGAATCTGCAGGGTCGACGCAGGTGCGACACCTGACCCTCGGAAGGAGAATCGACTTCCAGTGACACTCCCCGAGAACAATGCGTACTCAGCACCGTAACGTACGTTCCATTCGCCGCCATAGCGGAAGCCATCTTGCAGTTGAATGGTGTTCAAAAGATATCCAGGCAAACTCGAGCTGACTGGCCCCTTACTCAACTCAAGCGTTCCGTTGGATGCACCTGCGGACAATTTAAGTGTCGAGAAAAAAGAATCCGAGGGGCGTCGCGCGGAGGACGACGAGAGGGAATCTCCTCCCAACATGGCAACAGCCGGAGGACGACTCGCCGAGTCGGGAGTCGCCTTTTGAGGTGCAGCCGCTGAGCCTGCAGAGACTGGTCCTGCGTTTGCGACCGGTGCAGCGAGAGTCTCGCGTGGAACGAAACCTTGCGAGGCAGCATCTGCGCGAGGAACATTTGCACTTTGTGTCTGCCAACCAGAACCCGATGATGCTTGAGCGACAGCGTTTGGCTCTCGCCAAACCAACAATTGAAATTTACGATCTGTACCCTGCCCATAGGCTGCCTCAGCCTGACGCAGAAGATCGGGATTTACCGCAACCTTTCGACACAACGAAGCGCCCTGTTTGGCATCAATCACTTCCAGTTCAAAAAGCGCATGACGCTGATAACGTAACACTTCGCCTGTTTGAGGATGTGCAGCACTTTGCACCACTAATCCAGCCTTCAAACGTTGACCATTGGTCAATCCACGTTCTGTTCCGAAATCAATACCGAACAAATCGGCATTCTCAAAAACAACGCGTCCATCATGCCCAATGGTTTCAGACATGCGTCCAAGAGCCTGCGCAAAGGCACTGGCGATTGCATCCCAATCGGCTCCATAGGGAAGCAAAACATCCTCACGCGCAATGATAGGCTTCAACTGCGGACCAGAGAGCGCAAGACGCACAGCGGTGTGGTCTGCAGTGAAAAACACTTCAGCGCGCAACCAGCCATCAAGGTCATATTCTTTAACAAGTTGAGCGCGCTGAAACGAGGACATTTCCCCCGCCACAGCTTGACGTCCTGCAATGCTCTCGGCAGGAACAGCATCCATCGTCCAAAATCTACCTGAGGCATCGGCAACGGCCTTCAATGTTGCATTAAATTTACTCGCAAAATCTTCGCCACTGAGGGGTTGTGCAAGAACCCCACGGAGGGTTGTTTGATCGGACATGTTCTTGCGCGCATCAGCGAGATTGTGAGCAACCGGGAACAGTCCCAAACGGCGAACAGGCTGCATAGCTGAACGGCGATCGAATCTGGATTTTTCCGTAAAGGCCTGCCCATGGGCCGGGGTGTTGATAGAAACAACTGCCGCCGCAATGCTCAGCAAAGTCATAGACAATTTCATCTGCGCTGGTCCTCCGGACGGTCTTTCTCTTTTAAAAATAGCATTCTCACCCTCTTCTTCGCCATTTTGACGACCTGACGCAAAATTGGCAGGATAAGCAAATCAGTACGGAGAAAATCTGTTGAGACTCCAGCAACTCTTAAAGTTCGCCATAATGGCAATCACCGGGGTGTTTATCCTCGTGATTCTCATTACGAACATCATCATTGTTGGAAAACTACCAATCTTCAACAGACCCGAAGCCACATCGCCGCTCCCCCTTGGAGCCTCGGTCGATGCTCTCAAAAAAACCCTCATCGTCTTGGGTGCTGGAGTGCGCCGAAAGGAACTGTCGGGAATGCTCCGGTGCAGGATGCTCAAGGCTATTGAGCTTTATAATGCTCAAAAATCCGACCGTATTCTGTTGTCCGGAGACGGCACGAATCCGCACTACAACGAAACTGCCGCAATGAGAAAATTTGCACTGCAAAACGGAATCAATGCCGATGCTGTGCTGACCGATCCACTTGGTTTTTCCACCTACGATTCTCTGCGCCGTGCCATCGAGGTTTTTGGAATTCGAAATGCAACGATCGTCTCACAGGATTTTCATTTAAGCCGCGCGGTCTGGCTCGCTGACAGTTTTGGAATCCACGCCGACGGTGAATCCTGCGACCAGACCGGCGCAGGACTGTATTACAATCTGCGTGAAATTCCGGCTCGCTCGAAAGATGTTTTTCTGCGCTGGTTCGACTTCGCTCCACGCAGTAATCGTGATGAATTATTTTAAAGAAAATCAACAAGCGGCCGACTCTTATCTTCTCAAAGAGGAGTAGTACGGCGGCTATTGTTCTGCGAGGTCTGTAGAGACTTCATTCCCTTAC
>CAYWSV010000152.1:0-8289 GCA_964460155.1 uncultured Oligoflexia bacterium
CTTCGTGCCAAACGCAGTGATCTCGCTTGCTGTTGCACCAAAAGAAAAGTCATCGCAAACAAACTTCTCTAAGGCGCTTAACCGCTTTACAACAGAAGACCCAACTTTCCGCGTTCACCGCGATGAAGAATCCGGCGAAACAATCATCTCGGGTATGGGCGAGCTTCACCTCGAAATCTACGTCGAGCGTATGAAGCGCGAGTTCAACTGCGAACGTATCGTCGGTAAGCCACAGGTGAACTTCCGCGAAACGATTGGTGGTCGCGCAGAAATCAACTACACCCACAAAAAGCAGTCGGGTGGATCGGGTCAGTTCGCGCGTATTATCGGCTTCATGGAACCCATGCAGCCTGATGAAGCAGGCAACATCAAGCCATACGAATTTGCTGACGAAACTGTTGGTGGTTCGATTCCCCGCCAATACATTCCTGCCTGCGACAAGGGCTTTGTCGAGCAGATGCGCACTGGTCAGCTAGTTGGCGCTCAAGTCACGGGCGTGAAGATCGTCGTCAACGACGGTTTGCACCACCCTGTCGACTCTTCGGAAATGGCATTCAAGATTTGTGCGATGGCGGCATTCCGCGAGTCGTACATGAACGCGAAGCCAACAATCCTCGAGCCTATCATGAAGGTTGGTATCGAAGGACCAGAAGAGTTCCAAGGAACGATGATGGGCCTCATCAACCAACGCCGCGGTATGCTCACGGGCTCATCAAGCAACGGTGGCTACGCACAAATTGAGGCTGAAGTTCCGCTGACAGAAATGTTCGGCTTCTCAACCGACCTCCGTTCCGGAACACAGGGCAAGGGCGAATTCTCGATGGAATTCCTCAAGTATGCTCCGGTTCCAAAGAACGTTCAGGAAGAAATGATCGAGAAGTACAAAGCGAAGCGTGCTGCTGAGAACAAGTAACCATGACGCTCGTTTCTTCTGAACTTGTTGAAGGAATGAACCAACTGCTGCAGGTGCTGACAACAGCCCTGCAGCAGTTGCGCGTTCACAGGGCTAAAACGCGAGTCTGGGGCTATTCGAAATTGTACGAACAGCTCAGCGCGCAAGCAGCGACTTTGTCCGAATTTCAGGACTCTGTGGTCTGCCGTCTTTTGGTTATGGATGCACATGTCGACCTACAAAATGTGGGGCGACTGCGTATCGGACAAACTGTCGAAGATATCTTGGCGAGCGAACGCGGCCTTGCCCTCGAAAGTGTTCAACTCTGCCAAAAGCTGTACGAGATTTCCCGAGTGGACGTCTCCACTCGAGTCCTGCTCGAGAAGTTGGCTTTGTCTGAAGATGAACGCCTGCAGTGGTGCGATCAAAGCTTGGAATTGATTCGCCAGCTGGGAACGCCTCAATTTTTGGCGACCCGTTGCTGACAACCAAGGGAGTGGGTGATTTGAATCGGATGTCTGCGTCCGTTGGTTTCTTTATTCTTCCATTCTTTTTGATGGCCGGCGTGGCTCTCCAGTCCGCCGGTCTTTATTTATGCCTCATTATTTTACCCTTATTTTTGTGTCGTGCTCCCGACAAAGGAACACGCCGTGTGCTGCTCAGCACGACGACCCTTCTCGCCCTCTGCTACTTTTTACCCATTCTGACTCAATCACTGATTGCTTTTTCTGCTGATCCCCTGCGCTCCTGCGTGGTGGATCCACCACGCATAAAAAGTTGTGACCTGACGTATAGATCTTGGCTCAAAAGTCCTGTCAGTGCAGCATTTTTGGGGTTGGCGCTCGGCTGGACGTGGCTCGCGTCACGGGCAAAACAATCAAGCACTCTGAGTCTTGGTCAACCTTCAAGCGCACCAATAATCAGTGGCGATGAGCAGCGTCTTCATGCATTTGCCCGTGGCCTGTTTTGGGCAACTTTGCTATTTTTTGCATACGGACTTTATCAGCACCTGACGGGATTTAATTTGCTCTCAGTTGATAAAATTCTTGCCGACGAGCATCGCATGGCCAACGGCCGTTATCGGATTTTCGGTTTTTATGGTCATCCACTCTCGCTGGCTGGAGCATCGCTCGTCTGGTTTTCGCTCTCTCTTTGGTTTTTGATCCAAACGGTTCAGCGTCGTGGTTGTATTTTGGGTTTGAGCATGGGTCACTGGATGACTCTCGCAATTCTGCAATCTTTGAATGTTTATATGAGCGGGGGACGTACGGCTCTACTCGTGGTGGCTCTCTTCTGGGGAGTGTTTCTTCTACGTACTGTTTGGTTAATTCTTAAAAATCGCACTTTTCCTCAATTCTTTACTCAGCGCCCACTTCTCGCCAACGGACTGTTTTTTATCTCTTTGGCCCTTGTGTGTGCGGTCTTTGTGGCAGGACTTTTCACCTTTGGACACCACTGGAATCCGCGCGGCATGGGCGGCGGGACCATGGGTGATGGACCGCTGGGTGATCGCCCCCTGTTTTGGCAAACCTATTTAGCCATGTGGCGCGATGCTCCACTCTTGGGGCAAGGCTATTTTGCGGTCGAGCACGGAGTCCGCACAGCGTATTATGTGCAAGAGGGATTTTCGGCCCTGCGAGACAAATTTAACGCCCACAACATCTATATCGAGGTTCTGGGGATTTCGGGTGTCGCTGGTCTTCTCGCATATATGACCCTGCTTGTCGTTCTGTTCATGAATCTCAAAATTCTGGCCGGTCCAACCAACGAACGCCGCATGCTTCTGCAAGGCTTGTTACTCGCATTGATTGCGAATCTCGCGCACGGATTCACTCAAAATACTTTCTTCGACTCTGCTGTGACCGCCTGTTACCTTGGCGTTGTTGGTCTTTTTGTTGTTCCGCCTGCGAAAAATCCTTCGACGCAGACCTCATGAGCAAACATCAATTCAACGCACAACCAGAGCATGCCAGCCTGCGTTCGCTCTGGGTCGTCTTATTTACGGCTCTCGTTGTTTCAACTGCATGTTCTATTTTTGCGCACGGCCTTGCATTTATTCTCTCTTTGCATCAACGCACACCAGCACTTATATTCCTTTTGCCCGTTATACTTTTCGCAACAAGGTTCATTGAACAAAGTTATCCGCGCTGGTTGAACTTGCTCAGCAACGTTCCTTTGCTGAGAATTTTTAAACGACAGGAATCAATCTCGGGAGTGTTGCTCATTCCTCTGTGCTGGCTGTCGCATCTGGGTGGAGCCTCCGTTGGCCGCGAAAGTGTTGCGGTACATGCAGGACGCTCTCTTGCCACTGCGCTCGCAGACCTCTTTTATCCGGCTCAAGAGACTCAGATGAAAAAGGTCTTAATTCGTGTTGGTCTTGCTTCCGGTTTTGCTGCTCTTTTCGGAAGCCCTTGGACAGCTTTAGTTTTTGCCTTCGAATGGCCCAACGCGAGCGAAGAAAAGAACGAACAACAAGAACATCTTCACAATGGCTTTTCGTTAACAACATTGGGACTCACAGCGCTGGCGTGTGCATGCTCCTTTCTTTTCTCGTCAAAAGTGTGGGGGCTCGAGCACACTCATTTTCAAATAGACAAAGCACCGTTCGATTTCAAATGGCTGATATTCATTGTCTCTCTTTCGGTGATTTGCGCCATTCTCGCGTTCGGCCATCAGCGGGTCGGGCAGACTTTGTCGCGAGCATTTGAACGGCTCGATGATCGTCCGCTTCTAAGAGTTTTACTTCCCTCGCTTATACTTATTGCCATTCTTCAAATTGCCGGAGCAGATAAATATAAAAATCTTGGCCTGAATTTTATGAACGATGCGTTTTCAGCTCAAACCGTGAATCGTTTAAGTCACGTCGACCCCATCAACAAATCACTCCTCACAGCCTTTTCGTTGGCTGCAGGATTTAGGGGAGGGGAGGTCACACCTTTGCTCGCGATTGGAGCCGCCCTTGGTGCTCTTCTGGGTGTGGCTCTTGGAATCAGTTCAACAGTTGCAGCCGCTGCAGGTTTTCCGCTCGTGTTTGCCCTCGTTTTTAGGGTTCCACTCACGGGAATTTTTCTCTCAGCAGAAATGTTCGGATTTCATCAGGCCGCATTGGGGGCTTTGCCGTATCTACTTATTCTTTACTTGCGACAGAGGTACGCGGCGTTCACAGTATCGCGATAAGCAGCTGTAGCGAGTCCGAGAAGCACTATTTTCTCCAATTGAACGCCAATGGAGTTGTTCTTGTTCAAACTCAAGACGGAGGGAAAACTTCGGAGCATATTCACCATGCGGCCGGTGTAGCCTCTGCCCTTCTCGGAACTATCGAATCTCACGCATCGACCCTGACATGTTTCGCGCCCTGCGAGAGCATGGGGGATTTTAGATGACTTCAGCCTATCTGATATCGATTTGTTCATATTGGAGTCGATATCCCAACTGCCATTGCTGATTTGAATCGCGGCAGGCAACGTTGTGGGCACACTCAGAGCGAGACTCAGACCAACTGTAGCTCCAATAAACGACGGATCAGTCTCCCCACGTTTATTTGCGGCCGTAAAGTAATTTCCGTGCGCCGAAAGGTAATCCGAAAGTACGGGCAGAGATACAGCAGCGCCCGTAGATAAAAATCGACCCGACCAGGCCTGATTGACATCTTCGCGCAATCCAAAGGCGAGGCCGAGATAACCATTAATTCCCGCGCCTGCGGTACCCGCCCCTAGCACTGCTTCAACAGCACTATACGTGAAAGACGCAAGTTGAAGATTATAAAAATCCCAAACAAAATCCCGTCCAACAATACCGTGTAAACCGACTCCGGCCTCTGCATTCAACCCTACGAAAAAATAAGGCCGCAACAGCCCACCATTTGATGATTTGAGCAAGGGCTTCCAAACAGAACAAGGATTTCTGCGTACTTTTTGCCACTGGGTCTGAACATTTTGGATAATTTTTGTAAACGGATTAGGCGATGATTTTTTTTGTCCGCCGGGAAAGGCCAGTCCGAAAGAGTCAGATTCTGTGGCAACGTCATCTTCGGCCATGAGCTGTGAAAATCCATAATCGACCCAATGCTCAGCTTCTTGGGTTGCTCGTGTTTGCTTTTGCTCTTCCGTTAGAGTCTCTGCTGGAGTCGAAGGCTTGCACGAGGTCATTACACCGACGATTGCAAGTGTGGACACCAGAGAAACAGCCCAGCGAAGATTTAGATTGCTCATTCTCTCACCGCTTCAGAAATGAACGTTTGGCCACAGAGCGCGACGAACGGCCAACCATTCGAGTTTTCCGACGGATCACCAACCTGTCTGACTCAAGACCAGCTGTATCCGACCCAATCGGTTCTGCTTCCCCGAAATTCACGCTCTTTTTGGAGTCTGTATGACGAACGTTCATTTGAGCTTGCCGAATTTGAAACAAATCCCTTTTCAAAGACCTTGATTCATCATGTAAACTCAATATCAAATTCTGCTGTTCTTCAAGCTTTTGTGCAAGTCGAGCAATATCCTCAATCAGTGAGCCAATCAGACGCGTAACACTCTCCGAATCCCTTTGGCCCGCGGCTGAAACGTGCGGTTTTTGGGGAGCCCGACGACGGTAAGCACCAACGGCCGAAACGGCCTCCATAATTTGACCCAGCTGTCTGCGGTTGAGGTCGTGGTTGTCGCCCAAACGTTGGACTGTCTGAGTGAGCGAACTTTCGTTCAGTTTATGAGGATCGAGTGACCTGTGGTGTGCGCTGGCTCCAATGCGTTCTGCGGCAGACAAAAAGTCCGAGCCATCGGCGTTGTCGAATCCTAAAAATGGTGAGTTGGGCGCGTGCTGACGACCGTAAAATCCACGCTGATGTGCGAGAACTTCACTGCGTTTATAAAATAGACGATTGCGTGTGCCGACACGCCGCCTTTCAAAGGACAACTGCCCAGAAGAGGTCAGCTGCGAAACCCGTGTACGCGTGACACCAAGCAGCTCGGCGACTTCGTTGACTTCAAGCTGATACCCTTCGGCATCGGCTTGGGACTCCTGATTCGAAACGTCGAGTGACCGCATGTTTATTCTCCGGCCTTCAAACAGCACACACTCCGGTCAGCGCTTTCACAAGTTCATTCCAGAGGAACTCTAAGGTTGCTCTAGAATAACCCGAACGCAGTTCTGTCGTCCAGCAACTGATTGTGTGAGTTGTAAAGAAATCAAAGGTCTTTATTCGACCGGAGACCTCAAAGCATAGGCGAACGCAGAATAGTCTTTCTTCACATCGCCAGCCAAAGCGCGCTCGTGGGTGAAACCTTGGTTATCGACAGCCCACGAAATCGTGCGATGAGTATCGGCATAACCTGCGTGCATGTAAACATGGGCCGGATATCCAGGAGCCTTGGGCTCATCAACAGTAAAGACAAGGTCTCCGGGCAACAGATCGCGAGAATTCTTGATGCGTGTCCAACCGAGTCTATTTTCGAGGTAACTTGAGAAAGGTTTGGTCAGGAGCGAAAGTCGCTCTCCATTCCAAATACCGTTTTGAGGCACATCGACTCCCAGAATTCTGAGAGCTGTCGATGCGAAAGCAACGCAGCCATTGCTCGTTGAACCGAACCAAGACATGACTTTGCGATACACGTACCAATAATTTTCTTCGTTGGAATAAAAATCGCTGAATTCACGTCCCGAGACATTCGAACTTTGCTGAACATTTTGTTGCTGTATGTCGTTTACAACAAGAGCCTTCTCCGCCGCGTGTCCCACGGAGAAGATGGAAGTTCCTAGACACAAAACGAATGCAGAAAAAATGCCACTTTTCACAGCCATCGCTCCGAACTTGTGTGAAAAATATGATTTCTAGAAATAATTGACACAATTGAGGGCGGAAGATCAACCGGCCGCCGTCATTGAAATGATTGACTTGCTGAAATTGATATCACTTGAAGCCTGCCCGACGATGCATTTTGCTTGCCGACAACTTTCTCAGCTGCCCCCACGCCGCGCTGCTCTGTGTAATGAATGCCATAGTCACCTGTCCTCAGTTTCAATCCCGTAGACAAAGAGACTCCGCGATAATCCATGTATTCTTCGCGTTGGTTCGCATTGTTGAGGTCGCGCGAGGGGGTTGCATCATTGTTGGTAAAGTATCCCCCACGCAAATAGAGCGTATTGGCTAGAAGCAGCTCAGCACCAGCTGCAAGATTCACAACTTCAGCGCGTCTGACCCGTACAGTTGACCCCGTTCCAACACCGTAACGTGCAATGTCGGCAGAGAGGGTCAGAGGTTTATAAGGCTGATACGCAAATCCAATTCTCAACTCATCAGGCCAACGCGACACGATGTTTGAATTCTCAAGGCGCGTCACAGACCTCTGGAGATAACCCGAGTAATTCGAATTTTTCGCATCATTCACCTGAATGACTTTGTTGTTCGAATCAACGTAAACTTTGTTAATTGAATAGTCGTATTCGAATTGCTGAAAGAACACTTTATTGAACTGATACGAAAGACCCAGCTTCAGTCCGCTGTCGAAGCCTGCCCGCAGACCGCACCGAACACCGCCTCCACGCACCACCAAATGGCTCCGCAAATTTTGCCCCAACGTGGAGTAAACTGCTGTCCCGGGAAGCTCCTCGACAGCAAGAGGCCCTTGCACGACGTCCTGATAAATTTGCTCTAATTCGTCGACGTCATGATAAGAAACGGCACAACCAACGCCGCCCTCTTTGCCCACACGTTTTGCTGCGCCCAAAATAACCTGAGATGAACCGGTACGGATATTCGCTGCACGATGATACCGAATGACATTCGGATCAGGTTCATTTTGAATCAAAATATTTTCATCGCTGAGTGCCGCATCGGGGTTAATAAATGCAAGACCGACCTGCACGCTACCCAACAGTGGAACCATGACCCTTTTGGATAGGCCAAAAAAAGACGAAACGCTGCCGCGCGCCGATTCGGTAAATTGCTTTTCTCCAAACACTTTTTCGAACGTATTTTTTCTCAGGTAAAAAGTATTTATTGAACCACTCAACTCAAGCGAACTCTGTAAAGCAAGCCCGCCAGGATTGTAGTAAAGCCCCGAGGTATCATCCGAGAGCGCTGTAAATGCTCCACCCAAACCAAGAGCTCGCTGACCAATAAGCAAATTGGAATAATGAAAGAGATCGGCTTTTGCCGGTAACGACGGTGTCAACGAAAAAAACACAAAAAAAGCTGCCCGCGTCATGCACTGCACAACACGTGAGAGTGGGGCGAAGGTGCGATATAAATAGTCGTTCTTCACACACCCGAGTTTACCGGACAGCCTCTCGGGCTGCAGGACTTTATTGCCTATTGTGATAACAACCAAAAAAAGTCGGCAATTAATTCAATCCGAATCGGAACGACGCGTATCTGACTGAACCCACGGAAGACGCAACGCGGC
>CAYWSV010000153.1:0-1916 GCA_964460155.1 uncultured Oligoflexia bacterium
TATTGGATTGTGATATCGAAGATATCGAGGATCTTGTTCCAATCATTGAGCAATTGCGGGATGACTTTTATGTCTGCGCTCAACGGAATAGCTGCCAGAGCTGAAAGTGAATCCAAACGTTTTGAGCGATTTGCGAGGTTTTCACCCGTTTGTTCTTTGCGGTACCAGCGCCTGCAGCATTCACCCATTTCCGAGACCTGAACATTCACGTCTTGAATGAACCGCTCTAAAGAGGCCATGAAACGCGAGGCCGCCCCTGCTGCGGGAATGAATGTTCCCAAATGCTGTCGGCACCAGTAGTGGAACGCGGCCCTGCGCGCACGTCGTTGTGCGGTCGTGAGGCGCTCACCCTCTGCAAATCTGACAAGAGTCTTCCAAGGAATAACAGCACCGTTGCTCGTGGTGCATGCACCTACAACCGGCAGGGTCGTCTCACGGCCTGAGGTCAGAACCATGAGGATTCTTTCTTGGTGGGCCTGCACGCGTTCAAAATTGAGGCCGGCGCGGATGACCTGCTCGCGGTTCAGTTCCCCCGCAGACATGGTTCCGGAATCCAGACAGATGTTTGTCCAACGTGCATTTCCCTGCAGCCACATGACCGGAGCTCCTCTTTTTGGCTTTTGGGCGACATTACCGTCCTCGGATGGGAACTCCAAGCGGGGTGTCGACGGTTGGACGCACCGAATCTGGGATTCGTGCTTGACCCCGCGTTCAATCCGTCGCTAGTAAACTTGCGGGTTTCTGGAGGATTCATGACCCCCCATATTTTCGAATTGACCCGAAAACACTTGGAATCTTTGATTTCCGAAAAGTTTGGTGCCAAAAGCGCATCAAGTCGGGCCAGTCGTGTTTTCGAAGGGCTCTTCGCTCGTGGTCGTCTGGCGGAGTGGCCTCCCGAGTTTCCCGAGCAAACTCACCTTGCGACCCTTGAATACTTGAAATCCAATTTTTCCTTTGAACTGCCCATGAAAGTCTCGCGTTTCGAGAGCAGTGCCATGGACGGGTCATGCAAACTCGTCATGACGCTCTCCGATGGTCTCGAGATTGAAACTGTTTTGATTCCCGAACGTGGGCGGTTGACTCAATGCCTGTCGACGCAGGTGGGATGTGCTCAAGGGTGTCGGTTTTGCCAGACGGGGCGCATGGGCCTCCTGCGAAGTTTAAGTGTTGCCGAGATTATCGGGCAGGTTGTGGTCGCTGAGCTTTGGCGCAAAGAACATGATGGTGTTGTGGGAAGTTATGACCGGGTGACGAACCTCGTGTTCATGGGCATGGGCGAACCTCTCGATAACTTGGAGTCGGTTTTAAAGTCGATCGACATTTTCACTGATACTCAAGGGCTACAGCTCAGTCATAACAAAATCACCGTGAGCACCGTCGGATTACTTCCTCAGCTCGATGTCCTTCTGGAAAAGTCAAAGACCTGTTTGGCACTGAGTCTGCATTCTCCGTTCGATAACGAGCGCTCAAAAGTTATGCCCGTGAATCTGCGTCACCCGCTGGGAGATGTTGTCTCACTCCTGAGACAGCGCGCAGAGGGGTACGGGCGCCCGTATATGATTCAGTATACCTTGTTGAAAAATGTAAACGACACGCCTGAGCATGCTCTTGCGCTTGCCGAGTTGCTTACGGGATTAAAGGTGAAAATTAACCTTATTCCCCTCAACGAACACGAAGGAGCTGCGTTCCGCAGGCCCGATCTCGCGCGCGTTTGGCAGTTCCGTGGTGTGCTCAAACAAAACGGACACGTTGTTACAGTGCGATTGTCTAAAGGAAGAGACATTGCTGCTGCGTGCGGTCAATTAATAAAAAATCGCACTACCTAATAACCTTCGCAGCAATCGTATCGCCAATGCGATAATGTCTTTCGAGCTGCCAGAATCGCTCATGTCCAAGAGCCAGGCTCCGCGACGAAA
>CAYWSV010000153.1:1926-8244 GCA_964460155.1 uncultured Oligoflexia bacterium
GATTTTTCTGAAGGCTTCAAAACAAGAACATCGCCATTGCCCGCAGAAATTCTTTCAGCACGTGTGTCGTGAGTTTGAATGTGCATGAGCTCCAAGAGAACATCAATCACACCACCATGAACGACCCAAATGCAAATTTTACTTTCAAATTGTTCTTGAACTTCATGCAGAACTTGGCCAACGCGCGCCATGACATCCAGACGAGATTCTCCACTATTTCCGGGATACCTCGTGGCATAATTGTCTTTGTTATATTGTTCCATGTAGTCTGCGGCGATTTCGGGGTGCGCGAGAACAAATTCATCGTAGGTGCAATTTTCAAAACTTCCGCAGTGAAACTCTCTGAGTCGAGAATCAAATAAAACATTAGCTCGCATTTTCGACTCGGAATTTTCCAGTTCCGAGCAAACTATTTGAGTTGTTTCTCTGGTGCGTCTCAGATCGCTTGAAATGACTGTGAGAGGTTGGGTGTGCTCATTCTCCTGAGCCCGAAGCAATTGACCAAGAATGAGACCAGAGCGACGAGCCTGAGATTCACCAACAGGGTTCAATGGAATGTCGGCCTGTCCTTGAAAGCGTCTCTGTGCGTTGTAGTCCGTTTGGCCGTGTCGAATGACAAAGAGCTTCATGAGGGAGATGTTCCTAGTGAAAAGCCATGAGGTTCAGGACGGCCGTGTTCGTCAATTGAAACAAAAACGAGATCGCAGGCAACAATGAGTTTCACTCGATCTTGCGGGGAAAGAATCTTGGTCATCACAAGACATTCAATCGTCATAGACGTTCGTCCGACAGCTTTAGTTCGGCAAAAAAACTCCAGAACATCGCGCAGGTCGGCAGGTTCATTAAAAATGACTTCCGAAATCTTTTTTGTCACAATTTGCTTCCGGGCAAGTTGAGACATGCAGTAGAGAGCTGCAATTTCGTCGACCCATTCCATCAATCGCCCACCAAAAAGTCGACCGGCGGCATTGAGGTCGCCGGGCATAATGAGCCGCAAAGACATGCTCATGTACTTTTCGCCGCCAATGTCGACACGATGCGTCGACAGGGATTGTTGACTCAGGTCGGGCTGATTCATTGTGTTCTCACCTCACCAAAGCTATACACGGCTGCACTTAGAGGATCACGACAGTCACCAGACCACTCATCGGAGTTAAACCAGAATGACGGTTGTTCCGTTCCGAACCCGCAGCCAAGGTACACGACAATCACAGGCGCTGTCAGCTCGTCCAACCTCAAACATTCAACGGCCGCCGCTGGGTGTGAGGGCTATTGGAATCGATCTCGGAACGACAAACTCGGTTGTGTCTGTCTTCACCGAACATCGAGAACAGCCAGCAACGCTCAACTACTCCGACGGTGAGGCACTCGTCCCCTCCGTCGTTCACTGGGATCCCGACACTCAATCAGAAGCTGTAGGACGCGAAGCATTTCGACAGGCCGATGGAGATGTCGCTGAAATTGTCCGCAGCACGAAGCGGCAGATGGGAACACTTCAGCAAATGTTCAGCTCGAATGGGCGAGACTACTCACCCGAGCAGGCGGCAACCTCCGTTCTGAGTTATTTGGCGGCACATCCCGACTTGAGGGAGGAGGTCGATCGGCATGGTGGTTTGTGGGCCGTTGTCACGGTCCCGGCCCACTTCGACGATGCCGCACGTTCGGCGACCATTGCGGCCGCAGAGTCTGCGAAAATAAATGTTCTTCGCATCGTCAACGAGCCCACCGCTGCTGCTCTGGCCTACAGCATGCTGCCCGATGTGAGACATCTCGAACGCGAAAATCTGGTTGTTTACGATCTCGGTGGTGGCACTTTCGACGTCAGCGTCGTTGAACGAGAAGGTCTGGTGTTTAATGTCCTCGCAAGTGAGGGCGATGTTCGCCTTGGTGGTGATGACCTCGATCACGCTTTAGCAGAACATTTATTAACCCACGTCACACCGCCCTTATCTGCGCGTCGCATTAAGCCGGGTTCCACGGGCTTCAAATCTCTCTTAAGTTTAGCTGAGGATGCCAAAAAGAAATTTCAGACTGACGGACAAGTTCACATTCAGTCTGCAGATTTGGATGAAACTGGCGCTGCAATCGATGTATTCGTAACACGCGATGTTTTTGAATCTCTTGCACAGCCTCTTATTCAAAAGACATTAGCCCTGACCGAGCGTGCTATTCATGCAGCTCGTAAAAAAGCAAAGAATATTTCGCGCATTTTGTTGGTTGGCGGAAGCACTCGAGTTGCACTTGTGCGCAAGATGCTTGAGCAATACTTTCCTCACTGTCAGGTTGATGCGCGGCTTGAGCCCGATCTTGCGGTTAGTTGGGGTGCAGCAGTGCAGGCAGCAATTATTCTTGGGCTTGAACCCAACACGATTCTTGTCGATGTGTGTAGTCACTCCTTGGGTGTAGGTGTCGCTGAAGACAGTCGCAGTATCGACGAAAATTTCAAAAAGGTTGCCAAAAAATTTGGTATATTGAGTCACGTTTCAGAAGAACAATTGTATAAAATATTGGGCGAGCGGGCGATGGACTTTCAGCGAGAGCTCCGCGGCCTTCTGAGGGTTGCTCCTATCATTCACAGAAACTCCGCCTTGCCTTCAAAGCGGAGCGAGTTTTTTAACACACTTTATGAAAATCAAGCGGCCGTGCAGGTAATTGTGGTGCAGGGTGAAGGTGAAACAGTCGGTGAAAATAGATTGATTGGAACTTTTATGTTTCCACTCAAACAACCCTGTGCGGCGGCAAGTCAATGTGAAATTCAACTCACCTACGATCAAAACGGCATGGTTCATGTCCTCGCCAAACAACTCAATACCGAGAATCAGGCAGAGGCTATTTTCGATAGTCGCACGGGCGAGGTGAGTGGCTGGGTCTCGTTTTCAGACCAGAATGCATCTGCATTACTCCCTGACCATGCACTCGAGCAGGTCTCGGCATCTCCCCAACATCTGAACGCAAATGAGCCGGCGACCCAAACATCTTTGATGAACGATCCCGATGCACTAGTTCCGAATTCAACGACACCCAAAGCAACGTCGATATCTTCGCCTCAGCAGCAAAATGCATTTTTGGTTAAAGCTCGTCGACATCTGATGCGTCTTAAGTCCGGTTCACATCAGCATGGAAGCCTCAGTAATTTAATTTCGAATTATGAGTCGCTTCTTATGAGCAGTTCAGAGGGTGTTGATTGCGATGATGAAATGGAATCACTTGAACTCCAATTTGAAAGAGACTTTTCAAACTAGGTTGGCACCTCTCAGAACTTGAGAGGTGTTGTTGTTCTGTTTTTATTCTAAAGAAGATGCATTTGCATGAATGTTTTAAGTGAAAATTCACAATATCAGTCTGTAGTGAACAATCTTACTGAAGGGTGGACTGATTTTGAAAAGGAATTAATGCAAGTTGCGCTGCATCCCGATTTTCTGGGATTTTTGCACCAGTATCGTGGCATCGACACCCAGCGAACCGATTTTGCCGGGCGTTCAGATTTGGTGCTTGCGGTGACTCAGTCTACCCGAGAACTTATCACCACAGCTCTAGCCGCAGCTTGGAATTCACAAGGACCAGTTCTGCGTCCGGATTTCGATAAACTCCTGAGGGTCTGTGAAGGCGCATTCAATCTTGCTTTGTATTTTTGGCATGCGCCAAATGAGAGAAATTTTCAGTTCAGAACGATTATTCATTTTTTGAATATTCCCTCCGATCCGTTGCTCATTTCGCTGGTGCAGCTGCCGCAATTTTTCTTAAGAATGACCGAGTGGGGAATTCAACTTTCGACTGTCGATTCATTTGAACCATTTCCTTTTCGATATTCCCTCGAGCGTGCATGCGGATTGTCGGCTTTGAGGTGGGAAAGCAACTTCACTAACCATGACGTTGCGCAAACAATTGCTCGATTGCGTGTGATTCAAAGAGAATTTTGTCAGCTCATCGATGAATGGGAACACTGCAATTCGATTCTTGCCGTCAGGCAATTTGGATTGCGCAAGCTTCCCGTCGAGCAGCAGCAGCATGCGCAGAAAGTTTTTGCTGAGATTTCCCGCTCACGCGACCTGCTCGCGTTGTGGTGCACGGGCTCAGCGACTGATTTGCAGCGACACGTCTCAAATGGTCTTCTCTGTTCGCAGCTGCATTCCGACGTTAAGGCTGAATTGGTCGCAATTGATGCGTTGCTTCTTTCAGGTTTTCAAAAGTTTTTCTTACCGGCATCCGTCAGTCGTCACGTCTATGGGCAGGAAGTCATACGTGAGTTCGAGCGATTCACTTTGGCGAGGCTTTCTGCCGAGCCAGACGATATGTATGCGCTCATATCGAATGCGGCATTTTCAATCGCGCTCGGCAAGTCTCCCGAGTGGCAGAGCATCATCTCGAACCTTGAAAGTAAAAGTTTTCACTGGTCACTCAGCGCCGATCCTACATCGGCAGTGAAGTCTGTTGCATGGTCGTTCACGCGTGCCGAACATCACTTGCTTACCGTGATTTTAATTTTGACCTTGCATGCTAAGCGTGAACCGAGTCGATTGGATTCTTATTGGTTGCAAGCTCTTGCAAGCGTCGCCGAAATGCCTTCAACCTTCGGTCGTGAAACTCCTGCGCGGGAATTTAATGCCGTCAGTCCAGAAAGTTTGTCCGGACTCACTCAACGCGCACTCACAAGTTTGACTCATTTTGAAAGTGAAACTCATGAGGACCACGCTTCGGCGTATAGGTATATTGTAGAGTTTTTGAAGTCAGACGTCAGTGAGTGAGCGTTTCGGTTTTCGTAAAATGCGCATTTTCTAAGGGAGAGGGAATTGGCACAAGCATCCATCGAACCAAGACGGCGTGCCGCTGTTGATATTAAACTTCTTAGGCTTGAGCTTTTGCCGCGGGGCAAGACTCCCTGTGAAACAATTTCACACGAGTGGAGTCCTGCACAGCCGACCGAGAATCTTTCGCCAGATGCTGCCGCTGATGCACTTAAAGTTGAGGTCTGGGCACCTCAAAGCGTTGTCAGGGATCGATATCGGAAACTCCAGATGAGATACCCTCCGGAGCAATTTCCTGAAAAGCACACCACACTCAGACCGGCTGCTGAGCTTCTCTCGGATCCTGTGTTGCGTTTGAATTGGTATTGGCAGAGTGGGTTGATTCCCGTGATGTGGTCAGAACGCTCTGTTGGTGATTCGCCGTTGTGGAATGCGTCATCTTGCAAGGGGCCCGTGACACCCCTCACAGCGTTGTCGTCTCTTTCTGAATCCTTGGATGATCAAACGCAGACGGAATAAAAACTTCTTTAGTTTTTGCTTTTGATTTCGAGCTTTTGCGTTTAATTTTGAGCCCAATATTAATGTTATACTTGCGATTCATTACTTCATGTTAATGTTGCACTTTTGAGTCTTGCTTTTGCATTAGTCTTTTACGCTCGAGCTTGTCCTTAATAGTTCTGAAAATGCTTCAGACGTCGTGTAGAGTTTTGGTTGCAATCCGGTTTTAAAAATTCTCTCGCACAAATCCAATGCGCCCTCTGCAAAGAGTTTGCGGGCATGCGCGGTGTGCGTAATACGCAGCTCTTCAGATTCTTGGCTTAAAAAGAGAGAATGCTCGCCAACTACTGCTCCGACGCGCGTTGAGGCAATGCGCTCCTGCCCAACTCCAGCAGCCTGAGCCAACGTGCGTGCAGTTCCGCTTGGAGCATCTTTTTTCTTTGTGTGATGCGACTCCCACAACGACATATCGAAGCCAAGTTGGCGCGCGAGTTCAGAAACGCTGACTCCAGAACTTGTCTTGGCTTTTAAAAGCTCCTCGAAGAAATAAACACCACGTGAAAAGTTCGTCGATAAAATTACCGGAACACGTTTAGAAAGTTTTTCGATTTTGAGTCTTTGTTCGCCGGAATGGCCAGTTGAACCAATAACGACCGCAGCAAGAAACTGGTTTTTCTCGGCGTTCAGAAGTGACTGAACCAACAATTCCGTTCCTTCAGGGAGCGTCACATCGACGATCACTGAAGGGCATTTTTTCTGCGTCGTTTGTGTGTTTAAGAGCTCTGCCGTGCGCGATAAATCGCTTCGTGTGATGGGCTGAATCGATAGGCTTCTGCCTTTTGATGCCGCAACAACTTCCTGACCCAATCGACCTGATGCACCTGCGAGCAGAATCTCATTCATTTTTAATCCAATCATTACAATAAGTTGTATCTTTTTTAGAAAATCTTCAAATCTCTGTTTGACAACTCCACGTCCACAGACTACCTACCCGGTTCTCCAATCACAACGATTGAAGATGTTCTTTGAAAAGAGAAGAAAGAAGTCACAGAGTGCGGGAAGAGCCGCACGAAAG
>CAYWSV010000154.1:0-492 GCA_964460155.1 uncultured Oligoflexia bacterium
GCCAGACTGATTTTTTTCGATAGATCTGTGAGCTTGTGGCGGAGCACAATTATCGCATTGAGGCGAAGGTCATGCAGAGCCTTGCGTGTCATCTCGGCGGTGACGAACGGGTGTCCGTCGCGGTCGCCACCAACCCAACTTCCAAGTTGAAATTTTGGGTAATCGCCGTTTGCAAAATCTAATGTGGTATTGAAGCCAGCGTCTTGCCAAGCTTGTTTAAATCGTTTGTCGAGCCAAGGCAGGAGTTGGGGAAAAACGTTTTTGAGATAGTGGATGATATTGCGGATTTCCGAGGAGACATCCGGTCGTTCAGCAAAAATTTCGCTCGTTCGCCAGAGACGCTCAAGAAGAGCTTTCATCTCCTCGTGATGCCAATTTTGTTCGATGGGTGTCCACATTTGATTCTCTCTGCGGACGATCTGCAAATAGAGTTCTCTGTGGTGTTTTAAACGTTCTGCTCTTCTTGAACACCAAATAGAGTTCTCTGTGGTG
>CAYWSV010000154.1:502-8176 GCA_964460155.1 uncultured Oligoflexia bacterium
AGGACAGGTTCAACGTTCAATTGGTGGATTGTTTTGAGGATGGCGTCTTCTGTGAATCCTTGCGCTTTGAGGGTTTTGAGGGTCCAGGGCCACAATCCTGATTCCTGCTCTAATTTCCCCGAGGCCTGAGCCGAGCGTCGCTTTTGAACAAGGACATTTTCTTCGATCATGTTCAAAATCTGAAAAGACAGCGAGAGAAGGCGCACAAGATGCGCTGATTGAGCTGGCACGGTGTTGAGCGCCATAGCCTTCTCGTTTTCGTCGTGCTCGGTGAATGGAATAAACGGAAGAAGCTCTGTGTGACCCAGATCACTCAAAACATCCCGTAGACCTGTCATGACGTGCGCAAGGTCGCGTTCGAATTTTTCGGTTCCGACGTGTGCCATAACCTCTATGACTCCTGTGTGCTTGCCGTCGTGTTTAGTCGGTTCATAAAGCAAGGTCTATTTTACCCTCTGAGTGTTTCGTGTTCGGAAATATGGATATTGTGAAATATTCATATTTAAAGAGGGTTTTTGCTGGGTGCTCTTGTCTGCTCTGGTCGAAAGAGTTTCTTTTTCGACCTAAATTTGAGTGTTCTCAGCTCAGTAAAGTCACCACAAGGTGTAATCTCGTTCGAGCTGATCGGGCGGCGGGCTGGGTAGGTTTTTTTGATGAAGAGCTGGTAAAACTTCGTCAACCAGAACCGATGGGTTGGGACCATTTTCTTGAACCCAGCCGCGCACACACAACACCGATGTGTTGTTCATCCATTCTTTATAGCGCGCATGCGTGTCGGGTCGGAACACCAAATTCATTGTGCCGGTTTCGTCTTCGAGGGTGATGAACAGCATGCCTTTGGCTGTGCCGGGCATTTGTCGCACCATAATCAGCCCCGCAACAACAACCTGTGTTTTGTGACGCTTCTTTTTGAGAGCAATGGCGGGAGTCAGGTTCTCGACCGGAAATGCGTACGGCCATCCAATGTTGCGCAAAAGCAGCATCGGGTGAGGGCCAAAGGTGCTTTCTGTGCTGGCAAAGTCGTCTTGCATGTTGTCCCACGCTTCGTGCAGAGTGGGCTTTTCTGGAAAGAGGATGTGATCAACATCGGGCATGAGCGCTGACGGACGAGCGAGCAGGAGCCAAAGAATGTTCCGCCGGTTAGAGTCATACAGTTCAAAGCAATTGGCTTGAGCGAGAAGAATTTTTTCGTGTGCATAAAAACAATCACACAAAGCAATCACATCGTGAAGGTTCAAAGGGTGTGTTTTAATCTCGGCTGTTGGACGTGTGGATGCTGCAGTGTATGGGGCTTGGCCCATGCGTGTTGTATCTGCCTGCTTGCGGCTGCGCAGGAGGTCCTGCCTTTGAATCACAAATTCGCGTGCGCGTTCTTCGGTGATGCCGCGCAGAAAGCGAAATCCGAGTTGCAGTGTGCCCTGACGGGTGACGTAGTGGTCCCACGCCGAGCGTAGAATGCAAGGGGGATGTATGGTGAGGCCGTTGTGACGTGCTTCTTGGATGAGGCTGTGAGGACTATAAAATCCGAGCGGCTGAGAGTTGAGAAGTCCGGCTAAAAAATAAATTGGATGATGAGCTTTGAGCCAGCACGAAGCATAGGCCAAATGTGCAAAGCTGGTGGCATGTGATTCCGGAAAACCGTACTGAGAAAAGCCTTCGATTTGTTTATATATGAGGTCCGCAAAGTCGTCGGGGATTCCGTTTTGACGCATTCCCGAGCGGAGTTTTTCTTCAAACTGCGAGATTCGCCCTGTAAAGCGCCATGCACCCATGGCACGCCGCAGTTCGTCGGCCTCGCCACCTGAAAAATTCCCCACAGCCATCGCAATTCGCATGACTTGTTCTTGAAAAACGGGCACGCCGAGTGTGCGGTGAAGAATCTTCTCCAAACTCGGATGAGAGTAGGTGACTTTTTCGAGTCCGCGTTTGCGCCGCACATAGGTGGGCACAATGCCAGAGACAATCGGGCCCGGACGAACGATACCGACCTGAATCACAATGTCGTAAAAGGTACGCGGTCTGACCTTGGGGAGCATCGACATTTGAGCGCGGCTTTCGATTTGAAACACACCGGTTGTGCGCGCCTCGCAAATCATGTCGTAGGTTTTTGGGCATTCCGAGGGAAGGGTATCGAGCCGAATGGGTATGAGCGTGCCACTGAGACAGACGCGGTGGCGGGCCAGTTCGGTAAACGTTTTGCGCAGGGCTGTGAGCATGCCCAACGCAAGAACATCGATTTTAAAGAGTCCGAGTGCCTCGATATCGTCTTTGCACCATTGCACGACGCTGCGTCCGTTCATGGTTGCAGGTTCAACAGGACTCAACATGTGCAACGGCTCATGGCTAATCACAAAACCACCCGAGTGAATACCCAGATGGCGCGGAAAGCCTTTTATTTCCGAGATGAGTCGATCCCAACGGGCTTGGAATTCTGGAGGCTGTTCTTCAGTCAATTGTTCATCCGAAAGCCCCAGAGCCTTGCCCACAAAGCGGGTGGCTCCACGCCGCCGGAAGGTAATGACGTTGGCTACCATGGCGTCATGTGTACGGCCATAGTGGGAATAAATATATTTAATTACTTCTTCACGTCGTTCATGTTCAAAATCAACGTCAATATCGGGTGGTTCACCGCGCTCGCGGCTGATGAAACGCTCGAACAGCACATCTGAAACCATGGGGTCAACAGCTGTAATACCCAACAGAAAACAAATGGCTGAATTGGCCGATGACCCACGCCCCTGACAGAGAATATTTTGTTCGCGGGCAAAGCGAACGATGTCCCACACGGTTAAAAAATAGTCGGCAAATTTGAGTTCACGCACAAGTTGCATTTCTTTGTTGACCAAATCGAGAATGCGCTGCGGAGGTTGTTGGTTGTAGCGTTCGGCGAGTGCACGCCGGACAAGTTCCTCCAGAAAACTTTCGGCAGTGTGGCCTGCAGGAATGAATTTCGACGGATAATGATATTTCAGTTCGCTGAGTGAAAATTGAAAAAATCCTGCAAGTGCACGGTTGTTGGCAATGGCATCGGTCACTTCGGGTACATGAGGGAAGTCAAGTTCGAAGGTATGAGCCGAGGGCAAGCAACGACGCGCATTAGCAAAGCAAGCCCAGCTCAAATCATCCACAGGTTTGTTTAGCCGGATGGCCGTGAGGATGTCGTGTAATTCCTTGCGCTCGGGCGTATGAAAAAAAACATCTGGTGTGGCGAGCAGGGGAAGCCCCAGTTGCCTAGAACACTGAAGATGATTGGCAAAGGCATGTCGTTCAAAAGGTGAGCTTGGCGGAGTGAGTGCCATAAAAAAACGATCAGTATAGCGTTTTGCAAAGGCAAGAACACAGGCTGACCATTGTTCAAAGAACGCTGTTTGGCGCGGTCCAAAAAGCTGCTGCACGCCGCGCATGGGCCAAATCAAAACAACATCCTCGGGCCAAGGGATGTTGGGGTCTGCAGGGTCGAGCGGTGTGGCGAGCTTTCCGTTGCGGTGTGCGTAGGTCAGTAATTGGCAGAGTCCTGTGTATCCTTTTTTGCTGGTGGCCAACACAGCGACTCTGTTTTGTAGAAAAACAGGGGCGTGTTGTTGGGGGTGAGCCCACATGTTTTGAGCATGAGTCTCTTCGCGCAAGGGTGGTGGAATTTCGCAGTGGATGAGGAGTTCTGCACCATAAAAAATGTTCAGCGGATGAGGACTGTTTTTAGTGCTGAGGTGTGTTTGAACAATACCGTAAACACCGTCGAAATCAGTTATCCCCATTCCCCACCAGCCAAGCTCGCATGCAGCTGTGACGAGTTCGTGAGGGTAAGAGGAACCCTGTAGAAAGGAATAATTTGAATGCGCCAACCACGCATACATGACTTATAAAACTCCACTCCGCAGCATCAGAACAAACGCTCCTTCAAAGGAGCATTTGGAGGTTCAAAAAATCCTTTCAGAACAAACGACGCGTCCTGCGGATGAGCGCCGTTGCGGCAGCTGACCAAAAGAGCGGGCGCTGGTGGATGATGCAGAGCATAGAGGTCTTCGTCGTTGAGTGTTTCAAGGTATTCTAAATGGTGTGCCGAAAGTTCTGAACGTGGAAAAAGATCGCGTAAAGAAAAAGAAATGCTCTCCTTCACCAAATGGAGTGGGCGTTCCTGCACGGCATAACGAAACAAACACGCAGGTGCCGAGAAATTTGAGCGTTTGTGTCCAATTACACTGAGTTCTTCGGCAGAGCTGAGTAAATCGGCATGGATTTTTTCGGGTTTGGATTGTGTTGAGAAATTTGCCTGAAGACGGACCTGATACGCATCTCCGGCCTGCTTGAGTTCAAGATTTTGAATGATTCTCTCAAATGGAAGGGGGGCACGCTGTTGATGGAGTTCATTTTCGCCATGAGCAAAACAGGGTGTGAGACGCAGTGGTTCGAGAGTCAGTTTATAAATCTGAAATGCTTTGAAATAAAACGAAGGCTCTGAGGGATGTTGGAACTCTTGTCCTTTGTGCGGAAGCTTGGCAGCAATATTTTGTAGGATAAGAGCCGTGGTTTTATTGAATTCAACAATGGGTTCGTTGAGTTGACAGGTGTGTTGAATTTTGAGGTTATTTTCAAGTTCGAGTGTGACTCGAAAATCGCGTATCCCAAAACGTTGTTCCAGACTCGAAAATGCGTCGAGTCGCGAGAGAAGTTTACGTAAACAGTTTTCGAGCATGGGCATCAGCACAGACAATGGATAGCTGGGTTCGGTTGAGAAGTCAGATGTATCGGAATTGCTGGTGAGAAAATCTTGTGCACAAAGGTCTTGTGGGAGATCTTTAAAGACCGTGCCCAAAGACACCTCGGGGCGTCTCCACATGTCCCAAAATATAACCGCCCAAGGGCCAAAACGCCGCGAAATGTCGTCGCTGTTGAGATCGTCAGGAAAGTGAAGCGGGCTTGCAAAGCGCATGCTGAGTGCGGCTTCTGAAAATTGCCGCACGCTGCGGATGAGTTCGGTTTGTTCGCTGGATTTGAGTTGCAGGAGACTGGCAAACAGCAGACATGCGTCTTTCCATTGCGGCCAGTTGAGGTGGCTCAGGTGTTGTCGGAATTGCAGATTGTTTTCGTTGGCAATTGCAAATTCGAGTTCCGGATGAGTCGCACCGAAGTGAAGACCTGCAAAGAGATGATGTGTGAGAAGGAGTCGCGGACGCGCCGCCGGCGTCAGGTGTTGCACCTGAGCATGATAGACACGGGCCAGAGTATCCCATGACCCGAAGTACCGGAGGGTGTGTTGGAGGGAGACGAGCAGCAGTGTGAGGTGGGGTCGAAGAACGTGCTCCGACAACGCCTGCGCCAGCGTGCGCGCCGCGAAAAGTGAATCTGAATCGAGAGACGGAAGAAACACATAGCCCCACAGTGGTGTATTGCCGCCGTGTGACACTGGTATGCGCGAGCGTGACAGAGGTTTAAGACGTCGCTGTTCGTAGGGTTTGGCCAAACCCGAAAGCGGAGACCGATAGGACTTCATCTGGGTCCTCCGGTGTTTTCGTCAATCAGAATAAACAAACGTTCACGCGGGTGAGTTTCAAGTCTGTTTGCGGATTCGGGTTTGAGCGGGTCGTGAGCCGAGGGTTTGAGCCAACGTTGTGCGCGCTTGAGGATGACCGGATGTGCGGGCAGTTCGGCAACAATCGCGTCGAACTGAGTCTCGGCACAGAGGGCTTCGATGCCCTGATGCGGCTGTGCTGTTTCGAGAAAAAGAGTGTGCGACAGCGCAAGTTCAAAGGACTCGAGTGCGCGACGGTTGAATTCAACGCTGCTCGACGCGAGTGAAAGCCACGCAATGCTGATGTGTAGGTGCGGATCGCGTTCGCGTTTGCGCAGGGTGTGTTGATGACGGCGCAGAAGCTCAAGTGTTTGGGCATAGGGTTTGAGTGTCAGTGCGCGTGAGAGTCGTCCAAACAGCGGAGCGCATCGGGTGAGGGGTATACTTTTGAGCAGCACCATCCCGGCAGACGTGCGGCGGAGGGGAGACGTCGGCATGGTAGGGTTACCGATCAAAAAGCGGTCTTGTGATCCATGCAAAAGCCCGACAGATGTCGAGTGGGCGGATGATGTCGGACGACCGCCGCAATTCTCCAACTCACCAAGACTTGTGTTCTTTTCGAGAATCATGTACCACTTCCCTTAGGAAATCGGTTGGTTGTTCATAGGCCCAGTTTCCAGAAGGGCCCAGAAACACCCCATGTATGGGATACAGATGTATGGTACAACTCACAGACCTGCAAGGCAAGGTGGTCGCCTATATTTTGGAATGTCTCGATAAAACGGGCATGCCACCTACGCTTCGTGAAATTGCGGCGCACTTTGAATGGAAGGCTGTGGGCAGTGCTCAAGATGTCGTAACGGTTCTGCGCAAAAAAGGTTTTTTGCAGACTCCTGTTCCTGGAAAGTCGCGTCAGTTGGTCCCCACTTCCGAAGCTCTTAAATGGTGGGCCTCTCAAACAGGGCAACCAGCATCGGCCACGTCTTTCCGCAGTCCAGTATTTGCACAAACACAAATTCAATCCGCGCGGTCCTCAATCACGCCCACATTGAAAACTCTCAAGAACTCCGAACTCGAGTCGAACGGCTGTTTGTTCGTTCCTGTTGTTGGACTTGTTCAAGCCGGTGCACCAA
The DNA here is from genome assembly GCA_964460155.1 of uncultured Oligoflexia bacterium. Lineage (GTDB taxonomy): Bacteria > Bdellovibrionota_B > Oligoflexia > Silvanigrellales > Silvanigrellaceae > RFOM01. Next base: position 7,145 of record CAYWSV010000154.1, read on the forward strand.
ACGAAGCCATTGAACATGCCACGTCGACGGTTCCGTTTCTAAATGTGCAGCGCAAATCTAACGCCAGCTCATTGTTTGCTGTCACGGTTGAAGGCTACAGCATGATGAACGTCGGCTTTCTTCCCGGCGATTATCTGCTTATTGAATCTGCAAACACGGCTCGCAATGGCGACATCGTTGTTGCTGCTGTTGGCGATCACGAAGTGACCGTCAAAAGATTTGCAATGCGCGGTTCGCAACTCTATCGCCATGCTCACGAACGACTCATGGGAAGTCCTAAAGTTTCTTTTCAAACTCTCCCACCAGCACTTCTCGTTCCCGAGAATAATGATTTCGAAGCCATTCCCTTTGGTGCCAATGAATCTGATAAGGTGATTGGTATCGTCCGTTCGCTCTACCGGCAGGATGTGAACTGAAAGTTATTCTGAATGACAAAACGCAAAGAATTCGCTGGGAACATCCAAAAGCGAAAAAAACACTTTTGGATCCCTGCACTCCTTGTGGTCTTGGGAACGATTGCGGGACTGTTTTTACTCTCAGGCTCCGATCGTCTGTCCTATGCGTTTTTTGATGCGTTTCAAAAGCAAACAGCATTAAATCAACAAAACGAAGTTGCGCTTGTGGTTGTCGATCAGGACACTCTCGATAGTTTGGCGCGCGACGACGGACTTGTTTTTCCTTTTCCAAGGCAGATTTTTGGAGCTTTAGCACAAGTCGCCGCACATTATTCTGCTCGACTTGTGGTCTACGATATTCTTTTTACTGAGCCTTCGTCATACGGTGTCGATGATGACCGTATGTTTGTTCAATTATTAAAAGACGCAAATGTAGGAGTATTTTTTCCGGCAGCAAGCCCCGATGGGCTCACAAAAGCTCCCATTCCCGAGTTGAGTGGAATTGCTGCCGGACTCGGTTCAGTCAATTCAGAAAACGACACAGATGGTGTTTTTCGCCGCTACCTGCCCGGACAAAGTCTTGCCAACGAAGTTTTCAAGAAGCTGCGTCCCAATGATGTTCTTAATCCTCCCTCTT
>CAYWSV010000155.1:0-8174 GCA_964460155.1 uncultured Oligoflexia bacterium
GAAAAAGTTCCTGCAGGGACAATTCATTTTTGCTCATCACAGCTCCCTTTCTGTGCGCCGTGCGCGCGCAGCTGCTGCATGTGCCCAAAGTTGTTCAGAATCAGCAAAAACACCTGTGTCCTCGGCGAGTGCGCGCGAATCTTCCGCACTGAGCATGAGAACAGACGACCTACGAATGAAATCGTAGACACCCAGAGGTGATGCAAACCGCGCCGTGCCTGCTGTGGGCAACACGTGACTTGGTCCCGCAAGATAATCGCCAAAGCTCTCTGCGCTCCAACGCCCAAGAAAAATTGCTCCTGCACCGCGTAAAAAGCGCAACCAAAAGTCGTGTCCTTGCTCGGAGTCTAATGCACAGGAGGTTTGAACATGCAGGTGTTCAGCATTGAGTTTGTTAGCGACTGCTACGAGCTCGCTGCGGTTCGGAACAATGCAAATGGCACCCCACTGCTGCAAACTTTTACGAGCAATGTGTGCTCGGTCGGCGCAAACTTTATCAACAAGCTGAGCAAGATTTTCTGCTACGTCATGAGCTTCTTTTTCCGAGGTCGTCACAAGAATTGAACTTGCATCTTCGTCATGCTCGGCTTGCGCAAGCAAATCGAGGGCAATCCATTCGGCCGGGCTCGTTCCGTCGCCCAAAACCAAAATCTCTGAGGGTCCAGCAAAGCCATCAATTCCAATTCGACCCGACAGCAGCTGTTTTGCAGTCGCCACATAGATATTTCCGGGACCGACGATCTTGTCGAAACGCTCAATCTGCTCGTCGCCGAACGCGGCCAAAGCAACAGCCTGAGCCCCACCGACAGCGAAAACGTCATCGATACCCAGCTCACAAATCGTCGCTGCAAAAACCGGATCCTGAAGTGAACGAGCGGGCGTAAAAACAGCAATCCGGGCAACACCTGCCACGCGAGCCGGAACAGCCGACATAATTACGCTGCTTGGATAAAATGCCTTTCCACCCGGAACATAAAGAGCCACTGAATCAAGAGGCTGAACACGAGACGCAAAGCGGCTCGAAGAGATTTGTGTCCAACGCGTTTGATCCGTCTGAATCGAATGATACTCGCGCACACGTTCAATTGATTTGCGCAAAACACTGCGTATACCTTCGGGACACTGTTCTGCCAGCGGAGCCAGTTGTTCACGTGAATAAACCAGAGGCGCGGACGGGCCGACATTCTCAAATTTTTCACGCAGCTCCAACACCGCTCGACGCCCATGCACACGCACGTGGCTGATGATCTCGCGCACACGCTGAACGACCTGATTGTCTTCGGACGGTAGGCGTGCATCAAGTGAGCCAATGAATTGTGAAATTTGTTCAGGTGTTTTGAGTATCCGAATCATTGTTGAAAACCTCACCGCGTGGAATCCCGAAATGCTGACCGACAAGATGGCCCTGCGCATGCCAATGATGCAGCCAATGTCGAGATGTTTCAGGAAACTGCGCATCAAATCCGCGCGAGGTCACAAGCTGAACGCGAGTCTGTGCCAGCTCACGAAAAACAGTCAGTCCATTCTCGCGCAGTGTTGACCCCGTCTCGGCGAGATCGACGATCGCATCGCAGAACGAAATCACACTCGCAAGCTCAACACTGCCCTGCAGGGGAATTAACTCGGGTTCGAGCCCAATTGCACGCAACAATCGGAGAGCTAAATGTGGGTATTTTGTTGCAATTCTTGGACGAGCTCTGCCGAACAAACGAGCTTCATCTTCTGGGCGGCCTGCAAGACAAATGCGGCACCGTCCAAATGTAAAAGTGACGGGTCTGAGAAGTGTCTGCACGTCTGCTTCATCGAGGAGATCTGAACCTGCCAGTGCGATTTCGGCAATTCCTCTCTCAACGTATGAAACAACATCCGAATTTTTTACAAACAAAAACTCGTATTGTCCGCACTCACTGCGCAAGACCAATTTACGCGTCGTCTCGGGGTTCTCACTGAGACGAATCCCCACATCAGCAAAAGCCTGAATGCCCCATTTTTGCAGCCGGCCTTTGGGCAAAGCGACGCGCACAGGTCGACTCGAAACGCCTTTAGCAAAGGTGTTTTTTGTGGCTTCCGAAACGCTTGATTCGCGCGGGGCCACCGAACAATCGTCCTCAACCCCTGCTGTTTGTGGATCACGCAACATGAAGCCCACAGCAGCGCGCGCCTCACCAAAGTGCTCAAGCAATTTATCGTAGCGCCCGCCACCGCCTACGTTTTTCAGTAGGCCATGCGCATCTGAAGCCCAAAAATCGAACACCAAACCACTGTAAAAACTTCTTTGACGTGTCATCAGTGGATCAACAATAAAACGCACGTCTGGATTCGATTTTTTGAACTTTTGAGTGATCTTGGACAGGTCTTTAAACTCGGTGCAGTGCGCCCAGAATTGCTCAACATCAGCTTCGGCTTGTTGAAAAAACTGTGCCAGTCGAGCGAAATCTTGGCTCAAAATTGCCTCACGCAACTGAGTCTTCAACTGAGCACGCAATTGCGGATTGCTGACTTTCTCAATAACGACGCTCTCAATTCTTTCAATAACCCGCACATCACCTATGACAACTGTCAGGCCGGTGTAACCAAATTTTTTGAGAGTCGTGAGAGCCAAATCAAGGAGCTGATTTTCGGCATTCACAGAGGGGTCGCCAATAATCTCGGCGCCAAACTCTAGAGATTCAAATTCTGAAGCGTGGCCGAGTCGAAACCCTTCGGCACCCAGCAGCCCTTGTGGCGAAAAGACCTTGCCCGAGTAAAAAAGCTTGAAAGGGAAAACCAGTTCAGACGCATGTCGACAAACAAATTGCGCTGAAAAGACCGTCAAGTCGGTGCGCAAAGACCATTCTGTGCCGTTGGAATCCAAAAATCGGGGAGCATTGGGGAGTATCGCTGCACCATCGAGCCGGCTGGTAAACTCCGAGGCCGGCAAACTCAGGGGCAGATTCAACTCGGAAAACGACCGCTCTCCGGCCAACTTCCGGAAATCACTTTCCCAGCCCCTCAAACGGGCAAGCCTGTTGCCCAGACGGGGAAGACTATTAGCGGTGCTGATTCGCGAAGTATCTTGCATCAGTGACGTCCCTATTCTAGGAACAAGCCTTACAAACGCTCACAAGCGTGTGAACTTGCATCAATTACGCATGTTTGCAAGCGAAAACACTGAATGTTTAAAGGATAGAAGTCCTATGGAGATCTTCCTGCTGATTGTCAGAAGCCTGATGATTCTGCTCGGCTCAGTCATGCTGATTGCCTTTTTGCTGTTCCAATTGTGGCAAAGAATTCCGTCGGAGGGCATCAAGTTCAAGGTCCAAGACTGGATTGGTCTCGGCGCCGTTGGCCTCGTCTTCGCACTGGGCACCAACAGCTACTGGGGTCTGTGTGCTGCAGTTCCTATGCTGCTCGCAAAAGTATTGTCACAAATGCTCATCCAGAAGAACAGAGTCCGTGGCAGCGGTCGATGGATTGAAGTTCAATGGACAAAAATGACACCCCGTGGCTTTCAAATTCCTCAGCAACTCAGCAAAGAATTGCAGAAGCTTCCAACCGACCAGCACGTGCTTATTCCTCGGCAGGTTGGCATTTGGGCAGTGAAATACTTCCTGAAGTCAGTCAAAAAGAATGCGAGCAAGGGCCCTGTACCAATGAAAGCTGGTCAACAAGCTCAGGCTTTTGAAATGGTCGAACGCCTTGGGTCGAACATCATCAAACTCGAGCCCGGCAAAACAGAACAGCTTGCCCTACCCTTCGGAGTGCTGAAGGTCACACGGCTCTGAGACCCAAAGAGCTTGTGTTCAGTCGATGACCCACCGCGGCGTTCCGTCCGCGGTTTTTTCATATCCGCATGCAAAAACCGCGGGCAGCAGGTCGTTCTGAGTTGATTGCTCAAGGACAGAGCAGCAATCCGACCATTTATCTGCATCCATAAGAGGTTTCAGCCACTCCGTTAGAGCCCGCTGGGATGTAGCGATCCAAACACAACGAGGCTTGGTTTGGAGAGGCTCGATGTGTTGGGTCAGAAGTTCACTGATGGCATCGCCCAATGTGCCCGCCTGAGGTTTGTCTTCCGAACAGCGATCGAGGCGAGTGTCGACGCACACGGGAAGCGCACACATCTGAGACACAGGCTCGGCGGTTTTCAATGTTCTGAAGTGTTCGCCGGCAAACAACAAAAGATCTGGGAACAAGCCATGAGCAGCCCGCACAGCCTGTGGCAGCGACGCAGCTGTTCGAAAAGCCTTCCATCGAAGGTCTTCTTCCAAAGAGGTGACGCGCTCACCATGCCCCGTGTCGAGCTGAATTCCCAATGAATCTTGAGCAAAACCAAACAATGTTTGCGCCAGATTTCCGGCAGCTTCTTCACCACGGCGGCTCAAAAAACCAGGTGCGCCGCCCTCAGCTTGGGTGTACAAAAGAACAAGTATTTTCATAACGACCTCGTTATGTTTGCCGACCCGAGGAATCCCATGCTGGACACCGCGAACCGTGAGCATCCTTTTGATACCGCAAAATTGCAAGCTGTACAGGCGCAGTTGCGCCGCGGTTTTGCATCTGGTCGGCTGCGTCACCTGAACGACCGATTGAGCGCCTTAGAGAAGCTCGAACAACTCGTTCAGGAAAACCAGAATCTTCTCTGCGAAGCTGTACGTGAAGATTTGGGTCGACCTGTCGAGGACAGTGTCATTGCCGAGCTCAGCGTTATTGTTGAAGAGCTCCATTGTGCAAGAAAGAATCTTGCTCGTTGGATGAAACCCAAAAACAAGCTCATGCCCTTGGTTTTATTTCCGTCGAAAGGCTTAGTTTCACCGCAGCCGTTTGGACTGACACTCATCATAGGCCCATGGAATTATCCAATTCAGCTCATTTTTGCTCCGCTTATTTCAGCTCTGGCGGCTGGAAACTGTGCTGTTCTAAAACCCTCGGAGCTCACTCCCCGCTGCTCACGAGTCGTAGCTGAGCTCGTTTCTAAATATCTCCCCCACGATGTCGTGCAGGTTGTTGAAGGTGATGCGCTCGTCAGTCAGCAGCTTTTGAACCTGCAATGGGACTTCATTTTCTTCACCGGCAGCACTCAAGTGGGGCGCATTGTTGCTCAGGCGGCCGCGCAATTTCTGACCCCTACAGTTCTTGAGCTTGGAGGAAAGTCTCCCTGCATCGTGGATTCAGACACTGACCTGACCGTAACAGCACGCAGAATTATTTGGGGCAAAATGCTCAATTCGGGTCAGACATGCGTTGCACCAGATTACATTTTTACTCCGCGTGAAAACGTCGAAAAATTGTGCCGTAAACTCGAAGAAACCCTCAAAGAATTTTTCCCCAACGGCTACACGCGCGGTGATTCCTACTGCAGTATTGTCAACCAACGCCATTTTCAGCGACTCGAAAAGATCGCCGAAGCACACAAGCCTCAGCTGCGTCTTGGCGGCAAGATCAATGTTTCCCAACGCATCATTGAACCTTCGTTTTATTTAATCGACAAGGATGCGCTGAGCGACGCACCCATCATGAGTGAAGAGATTTTTGGTCCACTCATGCCCATTATTCCTTTTGATTCGGTTGATGAGGCCGTCAATTATATTAATGCACACGATCACCCGCTGGCTCTTTACGTCTTTTCTCGAAGAAACGAATTCATTTCAAAAATTGAACAGTCTACCCGGTCGGGTTCTTTTGTTGTCAATGATACCGTGATCCAACTTGCCACAAGCAAACTGCCCTTCGGAGGAGTGGGTGCGAGCGGCACAGGGTCTTATCACGGCCAAGCCGGCTTCAATGCTTTCAGTCATCACCGTTCAGTTCTTAAAAGACCCTTTTGGCTCGATTTGCCTCTCCGCTACCGACCCTATTCGAGCTTAAAAATTTGGGTGCTCAAAAAATTATTTGGCCTGCGCAAACCTCAACTGAACAGCTGAAACGGCTGGAATAAACAAACCTCAACTCACCCAGCCGTGCCTCATTGAATTTTCATTCTTTGAGTGTCTGGGCTCTGACACGACTTGAGTTCAGAGAGTCTTGTCGACAGCGCACTCGCAATCGATTCGCGGACCGATAGACCAGAGTCGTATACATTCACTTTTAGCCCCGCACGCTCAAAAAACGACTTCGAGAATGTTGTTACGGCAATCACCCATTTTTTTTGCGGGTCGGAATTCGATTGCGCTCGACGCACCTCGATTGTTCGAGGTGCAGGTTGACCGTTGTCGGCTCGGAGAACAGTCCAACCTTCACTCGCAAGAAGATAATCATGAGGACTAGATTCATGTGCACGAGCAAATGCCGTTAGTTCAGTTTCCGAAACAGCAGCAATATGCGCCGTATTATCGTAGGGAATGATCTCAAAAAGCTTACCCCACAACAAATCACCAGAAGGAAGACCCGAACGCAGTGCACCTGCATTTAGGAAAACACCTTCAACATCTTTTGCTTGATATTCACCCCAATGCTCATCACTTTTTCTGATTGAATTCAGCCACGCATCAGCAAGGCACGCAGCGGCGGGCGATTGAGCCGTTCTGTCGTGAGGGAGTTCAACAGGAATCCGAGAAACACTTTTGCTCATGAGCTTCTTGAGCTCCGCACGCCATGGTTCCAACACAGCATCCAGCCGTGCGCCGTCGGTGATGTTCACAACACGCCCACCAAATTTTGGTGCCACGGGCGCTCCAAGTGAACTGATCTGAGCCGTCTTCGATTGCCATTCTTCCGGATGACAACCATTCCAATTTTCGAAATGACTCTGGCAGAGATAAACAGGTCTTTTAATCTCGGTGGTCACGCCCTTGGGTGAAATCGAAATGCGCGAGTGAGTCAGGCTCAAACCCAATCCGCTGGTTTGAACAACGGGCACGCCACCAATCCAGTGCGCTTGTGGACGATGTGTGTGTCCAGCAAGAACCAAGCTCCACCGACCAGATACGTCTTTTGAGTTGCGCAGAAACCGACCCAGCTCATCCGATGGCGTGTCCTCGCACGCTCGATTCCCAGTTTCGGGCGGCTGTCTCATGTCGCACGATCCACCTGCATGCGAGAGCAGAATGGTCACCTGAGCGCCTTGCCGACGCAATGGCTCGGCCTCATTCAGAAACACCTCCTCAAGCTGCCCGAAGGAAAGGTTCTGAACATTATCGGGAATACTTTTTGCCGGGGTCGAGTCGGTGGTGTAACCCGCAATTCCAACTCGTACACCTGCGATGTCGAGCACAACTGAACGCGCAAAGTTCGGTGCATTTAGCTCCGACCAAGGTACAGATTTTCCATTGCTGACTGCAGCCACTGAACTTGTGACGTACCAGAAATTTCGCTTGGGCGATGCAAGCCAACCTTTAATTTGGTCTTGTCCGAAATCGAACTCATGATTTCCGAATGTACTCGCAACAAGTCCTAAGGCAGAAAACGATTCAACAACCGCCAGACCCGCGGAAGAATTTGATAGAGCAGTCCCCTGATATGAGTCGCCCGAGTCCAAATAAAGAAGCCTTCCTTTTGATTCACGGCACATGGCAGTGAGATATGCAGCCAGCCGAGAAAATCCGCCAACCGTAACGGTCTGCTGCTGTGAATCTGAAACTTTTAGATTAAATGTTCTCTCATCTGTGTGACCATGAATGTCATTGGTACTCACAACGACAAGCGGATCGGCTGGAGTTAACTGCGAAAGTAGATTTTTGAATTCAGCAGGCGGAAGCAATCGCTGGCACGTTCCCTGAAAATCTTTAGACACCACTGCACGCGGCAGTGCTTTTTCAGATATTCGTTTTCGGAGACAGGACACCCCCGCCAGACAGCAAAGGACCAGTGTCAATCCCAAGACTTTCATTCTGATTAGGCCTCGTGATTTTATTTGGGTTAAAACACTCCATTTATATCCATTTTTGAAGAGAATTGAGCGGCAATAAATTTGACGTCCTAGAATAACAAATGCATTTCAAACTCGACTGTCGCCAATTTATTCTGTGGGCTAGACTCCTGAATGCAGCCCACTCTCTTTTGGAGAAAAGCATGAATATTTTGGGAAACAGAGTCTTCTGGATGTTGAGCATATGTGTCGTTGCTGGTTTGCAGGGATGTATGCAACGCAAATTCAACAACCGGTCCGACCTTAAGGAAGCAATGGGCCGCTTCAATTCAGCCGAAAGTCTTGGGCTTTCAGCCAATGCCCTCGACTGGCAGTCCATTCGAAATGA
>CAYWSV010000156.1:0-8118 GCA_964460155.1 uncultured Oligoflexia bacterium
GGTCGCGCAGGCGAGCGCTTTGCCGTGCGCAACAGTGGCGCTCATGCTGTTGTTGAAGGCGTCGGAGATCATGGCTGCGAGTACATGACGGGCGGACGCGTGATTGTTCTGGGACCAGTGGGTCGCAATTTTGCAGCAGGAATGAGTGGAGGAATAGCCTACATCTACGACCCTAACCGTGAAAATATCAGACGCGTGAATCCGCAAATGGTCGACCTCGAAACGTACTTGAGACCTGAGGATGAACAATTTGTCAGGGATCTACTCACGGAACATATCCGCATGACAGAGAGTGTTGTTGGTCAGACGATTCTGGACCGTTGGGAGTTTGAGAAGAATCACTTTGTGTGCGTTGTTCCGCGTGGTTTCAAAGACCTCACAATCCACATGAACGTTGAAACCCCACGGCCTTCATCGCACACATCCGAAATTAACGTAGGCGTGTTTTCAACGTCCAGAGAAAGTCGCGGAGAAGCACATGGGTGAGCCTAGAGGATTTATAAAATACCGGCGTGTTGACCCACACAAGCAAGAACCTTCAAAACGTATTCAACACTTCTCAGAATTCACGCAACCCCTTGAGCCCAAAACACTGCGTGAGCAAGGCGCACGCTGTATGGACTGTGGCGTACCTTTTTGGCATCGCGGGTGGCCGCTCGGCAACAACATTCCCGAGCGGAATCATCTTGTCAGCACCGGCAAAGAACAAGAGGCTTTAGAGGCCTTGCTTCAGACGAACAACTTTCCCGAATTCACTGGACGCGTGTGTCCTGCCCCCTGTGAATCGGCCTGTGTCTTGGGAATCAATGAAGATCCAGTGTCGATTGAAGCCATCGAGATGTCTCTGGCTGATAAGGGGTTTGAAGAAGGTTGGATTCAACCCAGAGCACCCCAACAACGAACACATAAAAAAGTCGCAATCGTCGGAAGTGGCCCAGCGGGTCTGGCAGCCGCACAGCAGCTCAATCGTTGTGGTCACCATGTCACAGTTTTTGAGCGATCGACTCATGCAGGTGGTCTGCTGATGTTTGGAATTCCCGATTTCAAACTTGAGAAATCGAAAGTCACGCGCAGAATCAACTTACTCAAAGACGAGGGAATCGAATTTCGCTGCGGAGTGAACGTTGGCCAGAACATCTCTTTGAGCGAACTCAGAAGGACTTTCGATGCCGTTCTGCTCGCCTGCGGAGCCACACAGGCTCGCGAACTTGCAATCGAAAACCGACGTGCGAGTGGTGTGACTTTGGCTCAAGACTATTTGAATGCATCCACACGTAGCCGAATTGATTCAACTGAAAAAACTCCTGAACACCTTATGGCACTTGGAAAAGATGTGGTCGTCATTGGCGGAGGAGATACAGGAGCAGATTGTGTGGGAACGGCGCGGCGTCAAGGAGCACGCTCAATCACACAATTTGAAATCATGCCGCAGCCACCATCACTCTCTAAATATCCTCGCCGCAGTGAACGGCCCGAAGTTTCGCCTTGGCCAGAATGGCCCACGATGCTGAGAACCAGCACCTCTCATGAAGAAGGTTGCAAAAGAGAGTTCGCTATTGAATCAGTGCGCTTCGAAACCGACCACACAGGACAACTTGCTGCCCTCGTCACCCGCTCTGTGAATCAAACAACGGATCCAGACGGACGTCTTCGCTTCGAACCTATCGAGAGTTCCGAACGACGCTGGCCGTGTCAGCTTGCACTTATTGCAATTGGTTTTGCCGGACCTGAGTCCAAGGGCCTTATTGAAGATTCGGGCTTGCGCCTAAATAAAAAAGGCCAACTGTGGACCAATGAAACATGCATGATGACGAATCTTGATGGGGTGTTTGCAGCGGGCGACATGCGCAAAGGGCAGTCACTGGTCGTCTGGGCGATTGCCGAAGGTCGTCGAGTGGCGCGGTCGATAAATAAGTTTCTTCAGAAAGAAAACGATGCTAGAAAATTTTCTTCTTTGTCGCCTGAAGAATTCGGCCGCGACCAATCTCGAGTTGCAGAATATTCTCTCGGCACTTCGCACCGGGCCTCTGAAAGCGGGCATATTCAGGGGAAGTTGCAACTTCGTTCAAAGCCTTACGAATGACCCTGTAACTTGCGACAGGAACAAACTGAGCTTCCGACCGTGACACGAGCTCACCCGTATCGCCGAAGCAACGAACAACGTACTCACTCATGGAAGTTGATTTGAAGCGATGAGCCTTGAGAAGATTATAGTCGGGAACCTTTTTATCTTTGTAGATGGTACGACACAACCCTGCATCAAGTCTTCGCCCAAACACTGCTGTTCTCGCCCTCGAAATTTCATCTGCGAGTTTCATGAATGCTTCCCATTCATCTGCCGAAGAAGAGAAAAGACTCATGTTCTTACTCTGCCATTCGCTCAGTGAATCAAAGTCCATCGACACTGCATGTGTGTTTTTGAACTTTCGAAGGGTGTAGACCACCTGAAACTGATAATTCGTCTCAATACCAGTAGCGATATCTACATCAATCTCTTCATCAACCAAGTCAGGCTTAAAGACCTCGGGTGGATGAGACGGATCTTCAAGATAATAACACCAGCCCATACCCAAATAATCAACCGCAATTCTGGGCTGTGCCTGTGCAGTGATTGTTTCAGGCTGGGCGTCTGAATTGTACTTTCGGCTCACGCATGCATGCAGTCCCAAAACAGCGCAAACCAAAGCCGTCAAAGCTGCCCAAGTAAACAAACGCGATTTGTGATTCGGCCAAAACATTTTCAACAACAACCCTCTTTAGGGACGGCGCTGAAGCAACCGTTGCAGCAGAATCATCATACCGTCTGAATTGTAGCCCGCGATGTAACGGGACCCAGTCGGCATCCGGATGTACTCTGTGCGCGTCACGCCCGGAACACCCATGACTGTGTCGCCCAAAGCCATGGCCGTAGCGACTCCTTCAGATCCACCCGTCGGTGAAAGCTTAGATGCGATGCTCGGAAAAACATCGGTCAGCGATGACATCTCCGCAGGAGTGCAATTTGATGAATTCCTTTTTTTGGAAATCTCACTTTTCTCGTTTGCTGGAAGCTTCATCAGGTCGACGTTCTCAAGACTTTTAAACTCAGCAGCGCTAGAGACGAGCTGAAATTGCATATCATTTAAGGAACAGGCTTCGGCGCCAGCTGCTGTTGATGAAGAGCGTGCCGCTATGTTTGCCGCGGAATCGCCCGACTGCTTACAAGCAACCAAGCTAGCCAGAACAACGGCGCCCATTAGATACGAAATAATCTGCATGCGTCTTTCCTCCAATAATTTTGAGTCTAACAGAAACATGGTTTTCGAACTGCGCCATCTTCCAAACGTCGGGTGGGCAAAAATGCATTCCATGGCTGAAACCCAACAATGCACAAAAGAATGTCTGAAATTCGCGGAATATTCAGCCTCCATCCCTACAAATGATTTCCTGTCATTGCCAAACTCACGCCCAACAAGAGCGGAAAGAGGCAGACTCCATGCGCATTCAAAACCTCCCGGCAGACGATGTTCCTGCAGCACTTCACACGCATCCTGAAGGGCTCTCTGATGCCGAAGCCCAGAGAAGACTCGCGGAATATGGAAAAAACATTCTCCGACAGCCTCAGAGACGCCACCTGCTCAAAATGTTTTTAGCCGAATTTACGCACTTTTTTGCACTTATTCTTTGGGTGGCTGCACTCATCTGCTTTGCCAGCGCCGAAGTCTCGAAGGCTGCCGATATGAACACGCTGGGTGGAGCGATTGTGGGTGTCATCATCATCAATGCAATTTTTTCCTTCTGGCAGTCACTGCGTGCTGAACGGGCGCTTGAGGCGCTCGAAAAACTCCTGCCTCAATCCATTCATGTTCTGCGATCGAACATGTGGGCGTTGCGTTCTGCAGAGGAGGTTGTTCCCGGAGATGTCATCGAGATTCGCGAGGGCGAACGTATTGGAGCAGATGTGAGGCTGATTGAGTCATACAGACTCCGCGTGGATACTTCGCACCTCACAGGTGAATCGATCCCGTCTTTCAGACACGCTCAGGCCGATGCGAGTGAGCAAACTTTTTCGGCGCGCAACCTACTGCTCGCTGGTATGAAGGTGGTCGCTGGACGCGCCAAGGGCATTGTTTTTGCAACCGGCGATCGAACAGAGTTCGGAAAAATTGCGAAACTCACGCTGACAGAAAAGCCCAAACAATCGCCTCTGCAGGAGCAAATCAGGCAGACAAGCCAAAGAATCGCCGTTCTGGCAACACTCGTTGGAGTCCTCTTTTTCTTTGCCGCACTCGCTACCGGACTCGATACGACCTCGTCATTGATTTTTGGCATTGGGCTGATTGTTGCCAACATTCCCGAAGGACTCATGCCCACGCTGACCATGTCTTTGGCTATTGCCGCGCAACGCATGGCAAAAAAAAAGCCTTGGTGAGGCACTTACCCGCCGTTGAAGCTTTGGGCTCTGCAACGGTCATCTGCACCGACAAAACAGGCACGCTGACGCTCAATCAACTCCGAGTCGAGGAGCTCGATTGGCAAGGTGAGGGCCGACACATCTCGCATTGGCACACGTCGAGTCATATCAGCGCGGGGAAAACTCTCTTTCTCAGAGCTCTGCGATTAACCCACAGTTTGTCCCAAAACAAAGTCACCCCGACCACTTCTGGCGATCCGCTTGAGCGTGCTTTGGTGGAGTTTGCTCAGAATTTTGACCACGTCACACAACCTTCTGAACGACTGGCAGAAATCCCCTTCGATGATTCGAGGCGCAGACAATCAATCATTACCTACATGAACTCAGAGCTCATGCTTCTGTGCAAAGGTGCTCCGGAGGTGATTGTTGAGTTGTCTGAATTTTACGTCACAGAAGATGCTTCCCGCGAATCGATAGCCAACAAAAAATCAACGATTCTGAGAAATGCTACAGCATATGCAGAGCGTGGATTTAAGGTTTTAGCTTATGGTCAAAGGTCTTTAAAAACCGCGGGAGCTGAAAACACAATTGATTTTTCTGCGGATAAATTATCTGAATTCGCGCATGAGAAAAACGAGCAACATCTTGAATTTTTGGGGCTCGTCGCGCTCGCTGATCCGTTGCGTCCCGAAGTTCAGGCTGCGGTTGAAGACTGCCGATTGGCGGGACTTAAAGTGATTATGGTGACAGGCGACCACCCCGAAACTGCACGCACAGTGGCGCTGCTGTCGGGAATCTTCACGAACCCGAGAGCAAAGATCATCAATGGCCTCGAACTCGATCATTGGACCGACGCACAGCTCCAGCTGGCTCTGGGTCAACCAGAAGTTGCATTTGCGCGGGTCAGAGCCAATCAAAAACTCCGAGTCGTTCGAGCATTGCAAGATAAAAAGGAAATCGTTGCGGTTACAGGTGATGGGGTCAATGATGCACCGGCTCTGAGGCATGCTCATGTAGGCGTCGCCATGGGACGCTGCGGAACCGATGTGGCGCGCGAAAGTGCAGACGTTGTGTTGCTCGATGATAATTTCGCCACCATTGTTGCTGCCATTAAAGAAGGCCGAGCCGTTTTCAGAAACATTCGAAATTTCTTAACCTACATTTTATCGTCCAATGTTCCCGAAGCAGTTCCGCTTATACTTTATATTTTTCTTCCCATTCCCCTGCCTCTCACGATCATTCAAATTCTAGCCATAGACTTGGGAACCGACTTACTTCCGGCAATCGGGTTAGGCTCCGAGCCATCTGAAGCATCGCTTACTAAAAATCACGGCAAATCAAAGGAAAGAAAACTTCTTGATGTTCCACTTCTGATGAAGGCGTACATCTGGCTTGGACTCTGGGAAGCCGTTGTTGCATTGTGTGCATTTTTTTTCATGCTTTATTTAGGTGGATGGTCCTTCAGTCAGCCCCTTCTTGAGAACGATAAACTCACACGTCAGGCAGCCACAGCAACTTTTGTTTCGGTCATCTTTATGCAGGTGGCAAATGTATTTATCTGCAGAACACTCAACACTCCTAAGCGCGCGTCTATCTTTAAAAATAAGATCCTCATCGGTGGAGTTCTCTTGGAACTCGCATTCATTCCTACCGTTCTTTATGTGCAGCCAGTACGAGACATCCTTGGGACTGCACCTATCCCCAAAGAAGTCATTCTTCTGATTCTTTCTCTCTGCATTTTATTCATCATCTTCGAATTCATTCGACAGAGCTTAAGCAAACGAATTTTCACTCACGATCAATAGAATTTTATTGAAATCGAGCACTGTAAAATCTGCAGCCTGAGACAGTCACTTTCGGCCCCTTGGACCAAATAATGCCCATTGTGACTGCATTTCGGAACCATCACACTGAAAGAGTTGATTCTGAGGAGAGTTGCACATGGTAAAGAATAAGATTCCATTCGCTTTTTGCCTGACCTTCGTGCTCATCTCCTCACACACTGCTCTTGCAATTGACAAGACGAATCATCAGGAACTCGGCAAAAAACAGCGCCCGACCGAGCCTCCCTGCACAGTGGCACCAACACTGTCATTCCTCGAAGAATCTACGCTCGCCCCTGCGCGGCAGGATCTCATCTCGGCGTCTTGGTTCGCACGCGTTGTTCAGCTGGAACAGGCTCAACGTGATGAAGCGTGGAAGAAACTTCCCGAGAAACCCAAAACCGTGCGCGACCTGTATGCTGGCCCATTTGGTCTGCATGCAACGGTGCTCGAATTCGACCACAGCATTCTCGTCATGTATCGCGGAACACAGGATCCTTTGGATTATGTTCTCAATGCGCTCATCTATACTTCACCCGGATGGATTCATGGATTACCGGGTTGGGTGCACAAGGGATTCCTAACAAACTTCGGAATGACGTGGAAAAAATTACGCGGCACACTGCGTGAGATGAACGAAGACCGAAAGAAGAATGTGGTTTTTGCATCACACAGTCTGGGCGGCGTCATGAGCCAATATGCCGCCTGGCGTTTAGAACGCGATGGATTCCGGATTAGCAGAGTGTTTGCCTTTCAATCGCCCAACGCCGGGGATAAAAAGTTTAAAGCGGAGTTCGATGGACGGTTTGCAGGACGCGCGGTCAATGTTCTTTACGGCAGCGACATTACCCCGTTCATCCCGCCCAGCCGTTCGGCTGTTGAGGCCTTTGCCCGTGCAACCACACGACCCTTGGCTGGAACGCTGGCATTGGTCGCCAAAACCGCCAATTATGAGGCCCTTGATGGCCGTTTTGAGGTTGGGACTGACGGTGAACTTACGGAAAGCAACCTGTCGACCGAACAATCGTTTTGGCAGACGTACAAAAGCAAAACAGGCGGAAAGGGATTTCCGTTCGGGCTGTCGGCCACCTCACACTTCGTAGCCGACCACAACATCGATCGCGTTGTTTGCTCACTCGCAAGGCTTCCCGACGCACAATAAATTGTTCACCCTTTATCTTTTGTCTGCTAAGGAGAAAGTCCTGAATTTCAGGGCCGCAGCGGAGGTTAAAGGTGCTGACCCATGCATGGGGAATCGGGCTTCGGCCCGGTCACTTTCCAGAATATGCCGAGCTCTCGGTGGTTCCACCCGTGGAAATCATGACCGACAATCTGCTGCACCATCGCGGCGGACCCGCTCTTTATCACACGCAACGCATCGTCTCGCGCGCACCGCAGGTGTTCCTCCATGGAATTGGATTAAATATTGGAGGCAGGGATCCACTGTGTTCGCATTATGTGAATGGCTTGAAAGAGCTCATTAACACATTTAAACCTTCGGTTGTTTCAGACCACCTTTGTTTTACCCAAGCTTCAGGGCTGCAAAGCTACGAACTTCTCCCGCTCGTTCGCAATCAAGCAACTCTTGAACATGTCATTCGAAAAACAGACGAACTTCAGCAACGTATCGGGCGGCAGTTTTGTTTGGAAAATGTGTCAGCATATGTTTCCTACACAGAAGACCACTTTGCTGAAGGTGATTTTCTGAACGAAATTTCACGACGCACGGGATGCGGCATTCTGCTTGACGTCAACAACGTCTTCGTGTCTGCAAGCAATTTTAACCTCGATCCCCTCGCCGAACTCAATCGATACAATCTTGCTGCTGTTCAGCAAATTCACATAGCAGGTCACAGCGAACGCGAAGATTTTCTCTTCGACACACACGATGCTCCTGTGTGT
>CAYWSV010000157.1:0-6752 GCA_964460155.1 uncultured Oligoflexia bacterium
AGCTGGGTTTATGTTGGTCGCGCATGTGTGCAGAAGTCACGCTTGCCTGCAGATAGCAGCGAAGCAACGTTGAGTTCATGCTCTCGTCAGGTTTCCAAAACGCTTGATTTGCCCGAATACAAGAACGTTGAACGCGGACTGTCACCGCAAAAGAAAGCGGAACTCCAAACTCTACGCGACGAAGTCGACAGTCTTGGCCGCAACATGGTTTACAAAGCCAAAGAGCTGGACAACGAAATCAGTAAATGTGAGTCCGAGCGCGGTTCCAACCGTGCATCTCAAAAACGTCGAGCTGCCATTGGTCAGCTTTTGAGTATTGGCGTGGGCTTGGGTGCCAAGATGATTGCAGACCAAGCCATGTCGGCCGCTGTTGGCGGACTCGATGTGGGTGGAATTTTCAAAGACCTGTCTGCCCAGTCGGGCGACTTCTTGCCTGCAGATTGGTGTCCGAACGCCGACAGACTGGCCAAAGATCTCGAAATCGACAAACAACAACTCCAAGTCAAATCAGAAGACTACAAGCAAAGCATGAAGCTCTTTGGAGATGCGAAATGAAAAACACACCACGTCCATCACAAATGAAGCCAATGCAGTTGTGTGCGCGGATTGCTTTCATTTGCATGCCCGCTTTGCTTGTTGCCTGCACCGATTCTCCACCTCCGCGCAAGCCAGGTGCGAGCAACAACTTAACAGCGCAGTCTCTCATGCAACCCGATAAAGCCGCAGTCAGCGTCACCGCTGCAAGCAAAAGATTTGATTCATTCAAAGGCGATATTCCTGTCGTAACCATTGCATATTCAGGTGCAGATTCCGCTGAAGTCTGGCGTTGCCGCGCCAGCTATTCGCTCGTTTATGGCAATGGCCTTCAGAAACTCTCTGAGTTGACGAAATCATCGCCCGAGTATCGTTCGAGCGCCAAAGATGCCTACGAGCGCATGCGTGGTGACATGGCGGCTTGCCGCGCGATAACCAAAACAACAACCGCCCCTACACTCACAGACTATGCGGCAACAGACGGAAAGTTTTACTACATCGTTAATCCGTGCGTGAGCAAAGCAGCATCGTCCACAGGCGAGGTGGGCTGCAGCTACAATCTCGAGCTCACGCAAGTCATCGACTACAAAAATACGCGCACCGACTATGAGGTCGAGGTGTTAGGCGGGCTCACCGATGCTGAAGGGCGCATCTACGGAAACTTCAACAGCATGCGACGCGCTGCCGAGGAAGCAAATGCGTCTTTGACCTCGTGCGTACTTGAGGAAGCCGGAAAGAGAGCGGCTCAAGCTCAACTCTTTGGCGTGATCAAACTCGTCTCTGCGCTCGTTGTTGCACCAGTTGTGAATGGGCTCATGGCTGGAGTCGGAACAGTCCTCAACGGGGCTATCAACCAACTTCTTGGCATGGCTGCTCCTCAACAGATCCAACAGATCGAGTGTCCGGCGGCACGCGTTAAAATGGAGTTCTACAATGAACTTCAGGGCAGAACAGTGCAACTGGCGCAAGAGGTTCTTGAAGCCCGACAGAAGCTCGCCGAGCTCGATGGTGCTTACAAAGCGGTAGAAAAAGAACTTGCCACTTTGAAAAGCAACAAAAAATAAATCCGTCAAACAACCGATCTTGAGGTTGACCTTCTAAATTCCGGATTGCTAGATTCGGAATGTTACGTTTTTGTCACAATTCGGGTGCTGCAAACAATCCACGGAGGGATTCCGGTTGCATCAGTCTGGTCTGACACGTGTCCTATACACGGGGCGCCTGAAAAAAAGCATTGCACTTTGCGCGCTTGGCGTATTGTCTTGCGGACCGCAAAATCACTCATCCGATGCACAAAACTCCGAGGTTCTTTCCTTCAGAAAATCAAAGTTTCAACAAGGTCTCAGTTACCTTGATTCCAGTTTACGTGACCGCAAAATGGTTGGTGATGAGGTAACCCGACGCCGCCGCTGGCGCCTGCAGTGGGATCCGGGAGGCTGCACAAACCCCAAAGGCTCCTCGCTCGAAATCACAACCAACCTCGATACCTTCAACTACGGCAATGCCTACTGGCTTTCTTGGCTCAGCATTCAAGCCTACAGACGCACCGACGCCGCGAATCAATTGCAAAAAATGGGACTCACAAAGGTCGACTTCGTCGACGATCGGAACACGAGTTTTCAAGCCTTCGTGGGCTCCAACGAAAAATATGTCATTGTGAGTTTCGCCG
Organism: uncultured Oligoflexia bacterium; assembly: GCA_964460155.1. Lineage (GTDB taxonomy): Bacteria > Bdellovibrionota_B > Oligoflexia > Silvanigrellales > Silvanigrellaceae > RFOM01. Next base: position 2,204 of record CAYWSV010000157.1, read on the forward strand.
GAACTTCTGATGTGGTCGACTACCTCACGGATGTTACCTTTGCCAGCAAGCCGGAGACCTTCCCCGGAATTCCTGGACGCGTTCATACAGGCTTTGTGAATGTGCTTGAAAAAAGCTGGCCGCAACTTCTGGCATTGGTCCGCAGCCATTCAACTTCGGGTCAGCCCATCATTCTCACAGGCCACAGTCTTGGTGGCGCGCAAGCCGTGCTTAGTGCGGCGCGGTTGGCAGTTTTGGGTTTCCCGGTTGACTCTCTTTATGTTTATGCTGTTCCGCGCGTCGGCGACGATGTTTACGCGCGATTTGTTTCGCGCATGTTTCCGAACAGGATCTATCGTTTTGTAAACAACGAAGACATTGTGCCACGACTGCCACCCCCGCAGGTTGCTGCAGCTGCATTCAGCGAGCTTTTTCCGCAGGATTCACGTGAGCCTGTGAAGGCTGTGTTTGAAACTCTCCGCTACACACACGTCGGACAGCTGCTGATGCAAGACAATAAAGGGCAACTGTCTGCTCCACGGGAATACTCCGAAGACGAAGACGTGAATTACTGGACGACAGTCGTCAATCGTAGTCGTGGACGATCGATTCCAGAGGCAGTGTTCGCAAATTGGCGGATGCTCTTTGACCACATTCCATTTGCGGGTCATTGTCAGCTCAAAGCTCCGCTAATGCCGACCATCGGCAAATTGCTGAGCGAAACAGACTAACGAGTAAAAACATGACAAGGTTTTCAACTTCTTTAAAACTAAGTTTTGCTTTATTTCTTGGACTTGTGACAGGCTGCGTCACCCAAGGTGCCGTTGAGCAGAACAGCGAAAAAGGGGCTGACTCGGAACCTGTGAGTTCGGAGAAAGTTGCGCCCGTGCAAGTTGCGCCCGAAGAGTGCGTTAATTACGTCCAGCTCAAACGAGACGCAGACTATCTGTGCGAATTACCCGATGGTAGCACACGTCCACTCAAACCCGGTGAACGCAGAAGCACGCCCCTCACGCGCGATGAAATTGAAAAAGTAATACGCAATAACCAAGAAGATACGCTGACGTGCTTTGAAGCATCAATCCCCAAAGACGCCAAGGTCGAAGGTAAACTCTTTATCAGTTTTGATATTGAATCCGACGGCAAGGTTGCCAACGTGCGCTACAACACCGAACGCTCGACCTACAAAAATACGAAATTGGGCGCATGCCTTGTTGAGAAAGCAAAAAAATGGCGCTTCCCCGTGCTACGCACAGACGAAACGCTGCAAATCAATTATCCGTTCCAGCTCATCAGCTCTGAGCCGGAGGCTCCGGCTTCGCAGGCTCCTTGACTGAACTCAGAACCGAGCGCTCGCCCCGGTAAAACTCAACATCATCTTCGTCGAATTCCTGCTCACCCTGACTCACACCGCCCGGACGCAGCTCAACAACTGCCGCTCCTGTGCCATAGAGCGCTTCGTAAGCCAAAACATCGCCCCGAAAATCATTGCTGCTGCCCAGCACAGCTGAGAGCCACCAAATGGCTTTGAGCTTTGAGTCGGCATGTGCTTCGCGAGCAAATTGGCGCGCGAGCTGCGCAACGTCTTCCAATCGACCACTTGAGAGCAACTCAAGAAGTTTGCGGTTCCATTCATCATCTTTTTGAGAAGAAATAGCGTCTTCTGTAGGCGCCACTGAACGCGTCCACAAACGGTTTGAAAGCGCCGTTGAAGCAATGGCCACGGCGCGCAGGTTTTTCTCGCGGGCAGCATCGGCCGCTGCTTTGCCAAGAACAATTGTTTCAGCGCGATCAGCATACATATTGCATGAAACCAAGGTGCACGGAATGCGATTGTCCGGGTTCAAAAGACCCAGAGCCACAAGCGAACCTGTGTCGATTGGAAAACCTTTGTAACAGACTCGACGCGTGTGCAGTCCACGCTGTTTGCCAGACGCGATGACCGCATCGGCATATTCGACATGCACTGGAAAATTGTATTCCATGGTGCCCAAGTCGTGGAATTCATGGTCAACGTGCACGCCCTGTGGGCGCGGATCCGCCTGAATCTGATGCCCCAAAACGCTCGGCCATTGTGTTGAGTAAATCACCAAAACGTCGGGATTGATTTCGGCCAAACGCTCGCGCAGCGTTTCAAAGCCACGGCGCACACGCCCCCACGCAGGCGAGAGCTGAGGTGCTAGAAGTGGATGAGGCAAATGGGGAACGATGAATCCCGCAACAAAACCAATGTTCGTGTCCATGCGCTCACATCCTCCATTCAACAACAGCATTGCCCGTACCAATCACCGTACCGTAGGCGTGTACGGTGGCTGGTGTAGACGGAAAATTCATTGCGGCCAGCAGCCAGGTCAAACACCCAGCGCGGGTTTCCGACACAGCTTGATCCGTAAAATCGGGCATTTCAGCGATCACTTTTTTCGATTCACCCGCACGCATCATGCGCAGCATCCGCATATCCCACAGGTATTGATTGTGGTTGTAGATGTGCTCGTAGGTCATGTCTTCGGGCACATGAGGCTCTTGAGTAAAGTGACGGTGCGACAGCGAGCACGAAGCCAAAAGCAGCGCGCGGCGACCCGATTTTTCGATGGCTGCACGAGTGGCATGGCCGAGTGCAATCATCTCCTGCTGACCCACATCGTTGCTGAAATAATCAAAGGACGCGTTGGACGAAATCGAGACAATTGGTTTGTCCCATGTGGGATGAGATAAATGGCAACTGATGATGGTGCCATAATCGACGCGGAATTTGGGGTTGCGCATCAGAGATGTTTGCAAACCTTGAGATTTACCCTCGGCAGCGATGCCTTCAGCAAGCTCAACATCGACTTTGAGGTCGTACTGATAACGAAACAGATGCGGAAAAACAGGGTCAACCGAAAGCCCCATGAAGTGCGGCACAGCCAGCAAATGATGCCCCACCACCGTGCGCCAATGTGGGGTGTGAACGATGATAACGTCGAAATCGTCGGCACTCAGACTTTTGCGCAGACGCTCGTAGCCCCAACGCAATTCTTCCCACCCACACTCTGCGCGCGGTTCGTTCTGCGGAGGATTCTCGGCGTACACCAGATGCGGCGGATGGGGTGCAAGCACGCCCGCAACAATACAACCTTTGCCATTGTTGTTTTTCATCGTTTGGTCTCCTGAACAGACGAACGCGTGTGTGCTTGTGCAGCCGACTGCGCCGGCGCGGGCATTGGTTCGTGGTCGGCAAACTGGGTCCAGTCGTAGTCGTAGACGTCTTTGTTGGGGTCCCAATCGTCCCACGTTTTAATGTCGTGCAATTTTTCTTCGTAGCGAGGCGGAACAATGCCCTGCACCAAAAATGCTTTTTGCCTGTGCAGTGCATAGGGATTGCGGAACTCAAAGCCCAGCACGCCCAAAACGCCTCGCGCCACATACCACGTGGCTTGCGGATTCCAGCCGTGGGCGATTTTGATGACGACACCCAGCCCCTGCGGAAAATCGGGATGCACAACCGAAAGACCCAACAGTCCGTCGGCCCCCTCTTTGGCAATGACTTTACCTTGGCAGGCTTTGAGAATTGTTGAATCGAGACGGTTGAAACCACCCACCAAATCGGGGTGACGCGTCATGGCATCCCAAATCCAGTCTTCATCTTTTTGCTTAGCCAAATCCGCATACAACATGGCCAGCTCGGTTACGGTATTCGACACTGTGGGCAGACCACAGCCATCGCGTGCAAGCCGAAGAGGCTGCCACTGGGAACCAAGAGTTTTTCGAAGTTGCTCAATGTAGGCGGCAAAAAAAGGATGATGCGGAAGAGTGTAACCCACCCTATCCCAGCCCATTTTGCGAAAGCCACGCAACAACGCAGCATGCTCACCCGAACACGGATGATACCAACGGCGCGGACGACGTACCTGCCGGCCGAATTGCACAAGAGGCACATCCAGCGGCGTTTGCATCAACCCCCAGTCGGATTCATCGAGCAGGCTCATGGCCGCGGCCACGTGTTCGGTGCTGCCGTTGTGGCTCGACACAGAAATCGCCTTCTGCTCCCAAGAGGTCTCCTCGGCCAGCGCTTGAGCGAGTGGTTTGAGCATAAAGGGTTTCATCATGCTGCGGCCGTAGCAAAGCACGTTGCCACCAAAACTGTGAATGAGTTTTCCGCCACTAGCCCACGCAACTGCGCCGTGAATGGTGGTTTCACTCACACCATTGCGGCGGTAGTCGACAAGCGGCTGCCAGTCGACATCGCGGCCAGTGGGAATGCCCTCAATGCGCTCGCCCAGCGGATCTTTCGGATACAAATGCGCAGCCGGTGTGGCAGCAGCGGACGAACCACTGCCGCTTTCGCTGGAAGAGTGTGCGAAACTCGTGTGTTGCATGCCAATCATGAATAAGTCCTTCAGTCGTTGGAAGCTTCATACCCCTGAAGGCGGGTTGGGCGCAAATTCCGCACGTTTATAAAGAACTCGAAGATCGTTCCTATGCACCCATGCTGGTGGCGCAAAAGGTCTTGCGCCGCAATGAGATTTGCGATGGGGTCATTCAACGGTTTGAATACACATTCGAACTGGTCTGGAAAGTTGGCAAACGT
>CAYWSV010000157.1:6762-8095 GCA_964460155.1 uncultured Oligoflexia bacterium
TACAGAATGCTGGCCTGCAACCGCAGTCCCCGCGGGCAGTCATCCACGACTTTGCCCAATAAGGATTAAGAGCGCATTCACGAACAAAGAAGACATTTTTAAAAACCAAAGAACCCAGTTATTTAATTAGCCTTAATTCCTGCGCCCAATCGAGCATCTTTCTGGTTTTGTCTAGAACAATCTCCAATTCTTCCGAGGTCGGAGTCCAGTGTCCTTCCTGATAACGGCGCATAGCAGCGTACTGATTCAGTTCACTCAATTCATAGCCAAACGGAGGCTCGTGTTCTGCGGGAACACGAGCGACAAGTATTCCGAGATCATGAACCAAGGGAACCGGTTGATTCAAAATAATCAGCGCTGCCTTGAGAGCCTTTTCAATTGCCTGCTGAGCCATATAAAATGCATTTTCAATTCGAATTCCTGAAACGTTTTTCAAAGCAATCGCAGTGGCCAAATCTCCTTCGGCAATTCTCAATAATTCAACCGCATACGCGGGAGCAAAACGTATTTCCTGTTTCGAGGGTGTCATCCGGAAGGACCCTTTCCATAAAGAAGCCGACCTTCACGCAGAGCGAGCCAGCAAACCCCACCACCTGAGTTGGCGCTCTGTGTGAACTCTTCTTGAGTATACGGAAGAAGGTCGGTTGGCCACTCTACAGGGCAAGGTGTTTTATAAATTGCAGTCATCGATTGTTTTTTGATCGATTCATTTTCAAAAAGAATGACAAAATCGAGGTCGGAAAGGTCGGTCATTTCAGACCGCGCCGCTGAACCAATGAGCCAAATGGCAAGAGGCTCAGCAAGACTCAACAGCCATTGCAACTTGCCCTGCACAAGCGCCTCGGTTTGTTCAGCACTGAGCTTTTTTGCAGTCAGTTTTCCCATCGTTTCCTCGGTTCACACCCGAAATGAGTCAGAGTAATCAACTATAGGCTCAGGGTTGTTTGACCATCAGAGGAATAAAGCTTCCTGAGTCTGCGTTTGCGTTATTGTAGTCTTGCGTCTTGATAGTCATCAGTGGTGCCACAGCGGTTGCCGAGTTGAGTGCCGTGGTACCGTTAGCAAGAACCTGAACACACAATGACTGGGTGTTGTTCAGTGTCGTTGAGTTGTTTGTTATGGCAACAGTGCTGACCGAGCAAGCGTTTGAGCCATTCTTCAATGCCACAGTAAACCGAGTTGTATCAGCAAAGAAGCCCAATTTGAAAATCATATTCGTGCGCGTGATATCATCTGGGTCATGGGCATCAACGTACTGACGGATTGTTGCATAAGGAATTTCAGTCCACGCACCCGTTGCCACTGATGATAATGGAATAGGGGCAGAGAATGG
>CAYWSV010000158.1:0-8089 GCA_964460155.1 uncultured Oligoflexia bacterium
ATGACTTGCTCGAGGCAGAACTTTTCGGTCACGAAAAGGGCGCATTCCCCGGAGCGAACCAAGCGCGCGAGGGTCGCCTGCACATTGCAGACGGTGGCACGCTGTTCATAGAGGAAGTGTCCAAACTGTCTGCTCGTCTCCAGATGGCACTGATGCGCGTTCTTGCTGATGGCACCTACTCACCAGTGGGTTCTTCGGCGAACAAAACCGCAAATGTGCGCATTATCTGCTCCACAAGTGTGAATATCGATCTTGCTGTGCGTGAGCGCTCGTTCCGTGAAGATCTCTATTACCGTCTGGCTGGCTGCGCAGTGTACATTCCACCGCTGCGTGAACGTCGCGAAGACATCGCTCCTTTGGTTGAACATTTTGTTCAAAAATTCAATCAGACCAAAGGCAAGTCGATCTTCGGCGTCGCACCGGATGCAATGAGCGCTCTTCTTCAGCATACGTGGCCCCACAACCTACGCGAGCTCGAGAACCTCATCGAGCGCATCGTGGTTCTGAAGAATTCGGGAAGTATCGAGGTCAATGACCTCCCGCCTCGCTTGAGAAATTTGGTGACAGACAACATCGACACATTCTTCGAGCGCATGCAGATGCAGCCTCAGAAGTCTCAGCAAGGCAATGGCGGAAACGGTGTCAACATGCAAATAGGCCAACACCGTCAGACTCAGAGTTCAATGCAACAGCAACCTGCTTACCGCTCACCCGCTCCTCAGGGAATGCCAGTTTCACCAACAATGGGATACGGTCCACAAAACCGGACTCCTTCTTCATTTAATCCGATGTACAACACACCATCGGGTTTTGGTTCCAACGTTCAATCTCAGTTCGAAGAAGGAACCGAGATCGAGCAGTTCATCAAGAAAGAAATTGATTTGGGAAGCGGTATTGATTTCTACCGCGTCGTCGAAGAATTCGAAAATCGACTGATTGCCGAAGCTCTTCGCCGCACAAATCACAACAAGAATCGTGCAGCTCAATTACTGTCAATGAACCGCACTACTCTTGTTGAAAAACTCAAAAAGCGCGCTGCTTCAAATAACGTCAAGGTCGAACCCGGACGCGTTAAAAGAAACCCAGCCTTCACAATATTCGACGGACTGGGCAACGACTCACCCGAATTCGATTCGATTGAGTTCCTTGGCAACGGCAAGGAAGCATTCACCGACCTCGATTGAGGGGCCAACCCAGAACCCGAAAGGGTTCTTTTTTTTTAACCGACTCGAAAATGACGAGTTTTTGACTCAACTCATTCGCAACCAAACCTAATCCCACATTTACCTTTAAAAATGTTCTAAACTGAGGTCGTGAACTTTGAAGCGATAGAGAGGTAGAGCTATGAACAAAAATATATTCTTGGGTCTTGGTGGTGTAGTCGTCGGAAGTTTGTTGGGCTACGCAATTGCGAGGAGTTCGCTCTGGAGCGGCGTGAGCAGCACAACTGCTGAAGCACCCGCAGGATGCGATGCAAATTTGAATGCAAGTATGGAAGGGCCTGTGGTTGCAGTTGGCAATCAAGCCGTTGCGGGTGCTCAGCTGCCCGAGGATGTGCGCGCAGAATTGTATGAATTAACCTCACAAAACTACCTCCGAGCACGTGAACTTCTGGAAGCCTATGCAACTCGCCTTGCATTAGCTAAAGAAAAGGGTGGAATGGTCAACCCTTCGAAGATTCCACAACTCGGCGATCTGCTTTCTGATAAGAAGATTTCAGAGGAAGACGTCAAGAAGTTCTACGAAGCAAACAAAAAAAGCTTCCCTCCGAACATGACGTTTGAATCCATCTCCAAGAATCTCCGCGTTCATCTCGAGACACAGCGCAATCAAGATGGCATCCGCAAAACGATGTCGCAGCTTCGCGATAAAAAAGCGTATCAATTGCTGCTTCCAAGTCCTTGCGGCCCTCGCGTAGCTATGGACTTTAACAAAATGCCAACTCGTGGCGATACAAACGCCAAAGAGACCCTTATCGCGGTGGGTGATTTCTTCTGTGCATCATGCCGCTACTTCAAGAGCGATTTGGAGAATTTCCTCGAAAAGCATCGTGACACAATCCGCTACACTCAGGTGATTACGACTGAAGACGTCAATGCACCCGTTGCTCAACTTGCTGCAGGTGCATACTGTGCCAAGCGCCAGAGCAACGATGCATTCTGGAAATACTCAGAACGCGCGTATAACACTCCGTATTATCTATTGCAGAAAAACGCATCTGTTGATGAAGTTCGCAAACAGGCAATTAAAATCGCAGGCGAAGCTGGTCTCGATGCAAAATCTTTTGAAAAATGCATGACCAACGAAGATGGATTAGACGAATTGAAGACAGTTGTTGAAAACCTCAAGGGTGCTGGTGCAAACAAAACTCCGACCTACATTGCCAGCGGTCGTCGTATAGTTACGCCTAACAATCCTTCCGTGTTGATCGACATCCTCACTCAGTCATTCCCGGGAGTTGCCAAGCCAAAAGATCCCGCGCAGAGCACTAAAGAACAAGCGCCAGCTCCTAAGTAATTGGAGCCAGCGCTTGTCCGAGTGTCTTTGGTGGGCCTGGAGGGACTTGAACCCCCAAATCGTCGTGTTATGAGCACGCTGCCGTAACCATTTAGCTACAGGCCCTTGGCTTAAACGCTAAACCAGCCTGCCGAACAGGTCAACTGACCACAGACTCTCGAGCACCCTCAAAGCGCCCTCGGTCAGTTCAACGGCCGAGGGCGCTTTGCATTCCTTGAAGGCAAATCCGGGCTGTGAGCGCATCGATTCCATCAACAACCCCCACCCCTCTACGGGCATGGTCTTGCAACTCACTCATATCGACCCATTTTAATGCTAAAGCCTCTGACGGATCGTGGACGGCACCGTCCTCGGAAACCGCACTGAAAACAAAAACAGCGTCGTAATGAATGTGAGCAGGTTCGTTTGTGGTCGGCCGAATCTCAAAACGCTGAACGAGATGAGGGCACAAATAATTCTCTGGAAGGTTCACCAGCGCGCGCGGAGGCCGAACACAGACTTCCTGCAAAGAGGTTTCCTCAAAACATTCTCGCAGAGACGAACGCAGCAAGTGCCAGTCGCCATCGGCATGTCCGCCGGGGTAAACCCACTCGCCGATTTTACGATGAAACAGCAGAAGAGCTCTGCGGAGGTCCGCACTCAAAAGAATAGAAGACGTTGTGATGTGCGCAGGCAGACAGGACCGCAAGGTCGCCTCCCTCTTTTGCCAGAGATGCTCAAGGGCTGGGTCGATATCCTCGCCGAGTTGGATCCTGAGTGCCGGACGCACCAAGGTCGAAAAAACCGCAAAACCATCTTCTGCGAAGCGGGGATGCTTTTTTAGCGAATCTGCACTAAAGAGGAAGGAACTCATATTGCGACACTCAGAGGTATAAGTATGACCGTTAAACCATTTACAGGCGTTCTCACTGCATTGGCAACCCCATTTGCCGATGACCTTTCTATCGACATCCCTGCATTCAGAAAAATTCTGAGCCTGCAGCGCGATGCTGGCCTTCATGGTGTGGTGGTTTGCGGAACGACCGGCGAAAGCCCAACTCTGAGCGCGGCCGAAAAAGAATTGCTAGTCTCTACAGCACTCGAATTCCAGACCGACACGTTTCGCATCTACGTGGGCACTGGCTCATATTCAACAGCCGAAACCGTCGCGGCATCAAAGCACTTTGCAAACTTCAAGGCCCACGGACAAGCAGTCTCGGGCGTGATGATCGTCACCCCGTACTACAACAAACCCAATCAAACGGGTTTGCGGGAACATTTTTTGGCCGCAGCCAAAGCCGTCCCGAACACCCCTGTATGCCTTTATAACGTCCCGGGCCGCACAGGTTGCACGCTGCAACCCAAAACCTTGGTTTCAATTGCCAAAGAGGCGACCAACATCGTCGCCATCAAAGAGGCAGCGGGTGATGTTCGAGTGGTCACAGACATGAGTCTGGCACTGCGTCAGGCAAACTTGTCGGATCGAGTCTCAATCCTTAGCGGCGACGATCCAACTTTCGCACCAGCTCTTCTCTGCGGGGCATCGGGAGTTATCAGCGTCACAACTCACGTTATTCCGTCTGCAATGTTGTCTATGTGGAAGGCGGCACGCGAGGGCGATTTAGCAACTCTTTCTCGTCTGCATGCCAACACCTATCCTATTAACACGCAATTTTTCTGCGCCCCGAACCCCATTCCGTTGAAATGGGCGCTCGAAAAGCTCAATTGCTGTAAAAACATTCTCCGCCCACCGCTCACACCCCTCGAGGAGAGTGAAATTGCCATTGTCTCGCAGGCCATGGAAAGCGTGCGTGCTACGGGCATTACTCTGCTTAAATAAACAAACAGCTCGCACGAAGCGGAGCACAAATCTTTCTGAACACCACGGAGTCAGGACGCCAGATGTTGTCAGCAAGTGAACCAAATTCATGCATCAGAGTCGACAAAATCTCTATGCGACACCCCGGAGTCGTCATCCTCACGGGGCCTTCGAGCTGCGGTAAAGGCGAAGTTGCAGCCGCCTTGTGCCGAGTCATGTCGATTCCTCCCAGCGACCATCTCTCGATGGGAGAGATTCTGCGTAGCGCATTTCAGAATGCAAAAAACGATCCCTCATATGCTTCGCTTCTGGCAAATCAATATCAGATCAGCTCAGAATCAAATATTTTTGAATGTGTCGACACAACCGATGACCTTTCGCGCAAGGTTCGTAATTATCTTCCTCAACTCGAAAAGTATTTCGGACGCAAAGGAATGGATACCTTTACGAGCCAGCTCGAGTGGCTGGAATTCTGCACAATGAACGGATTACTCGTTCCTAACCGCTGGACTCAGAATTTCATTGCAGCACATATCGAACATTCACCCGGACTGCGCCACCGTCCTTTTATTCTCGATGGCTATCCACGCACCGTTGCAGCCGCAAAACATCTTCTGGAGTTTTTAAAGCGACTGAATATTCCTGTGACCAAAGTGCTTCATCTGAGTATTTCTCGACAAGAAATGATTCAGCGCGCCATGCACCGCGGACGGGCCGACGACGACGAAGCATCTTTGCTGAGTCGCTTTCAGTTTTACATCGAAAATGTTCAACCCAGCGTGGACTATCTCAAAATGGAATTAGGCTCAGATGCCATCGTCCTCGTCGACGCGCATCAGCCCGTTTACGTTGAACGCAATGGTCAAAGAGTTCTGGCTCTCAAGGAATCGATCGCCAATGTCGTGTCATCTGCACTTCGGGGTCTGGGTGTGCCGCGGGTGATTCTAAGAGACGTCCTCGCCTCCGGGTTGTCGGCTCAAGCGTCCCATCGGCCCGAAAATTTAGTGCCTTAGTTAAGCCGATTCTTTGATGCGCTCATCGAGTTCAGCCAATTCTTGCTTTAAGGCAACAGCGCGCGAATTCATCATGAGCATGCTTCTAAACAAAAGGTTTCCGTCAACTTCGATGGTGGCAATCATACGCCGACTCAGATACCGTTTTCCGAGGCCTTCTTTGCGGCATTCCGTTATGCGACCCGTCTGGAGTCCAAATTGAATGAACCTCTGCAACTCTTTGTACGTGTTCCGTCGCTCTGCAAACCATGAATTCAGCTCGTCAAGCGTCCGGACGAGCTCCTCGCGCCGTTCTTTCGCCTCTTGCAATGAAAATTCCTTCTCCATCGCGTCACCCTCCGCCGCACGCGAGATGTATCGGCAACGGGACTTAAGAAGATCAGCCTTTACTCTGGGCAAACTCTTCACCCTCACTGTCATTCTGACGCCATGCGTTTCACTGGCCTTTGAAAATAACGTGCGAACTTCCCGGGATTCCAGATTGGACGAGATTCTGATCGAGGCTGCCACAGAGCCCCCCTCTCTCCTGCGCTCCGAGCAAAGTGCCCGGCTCAGCGTTCTGCGCAATAAATATCGGTCCGTTCTTTCAGCCGACGATTTTGCCGCGCAAGTTGAACTTGCAGCTGTGTTTGCTTCCGATTCAAAGAAAAACAATTCAGCCGGCCTCTCTGCCCGTCTACAGGGCGCATTCCAATTCAACACGCATTGGCAATCCGACTTTGCGTGGCTTCTGGCACGCAACTTGTCCGCAATCTCCGCACCCGTCAGACAAACACAGTCCGAAATACCATCACTCGAATTTCTAACTCTGTCGTATGGCCGGCACCGCAGCGTGGAAACTCGGCTGGGTCTCCTTAACGACTCTCCTGTCTTCAGAGGTGAAGGCGCTCAACCTCTTTTTTCTGGAATCGCGGTGCACCTTCATCCCGTTTCACAAAAAATTTCTACACAGGCGCGCCTGCAGGCTGAATTTGAACATGGCTGGAACACGTTCAGAAATCAGTTTGCTGCCGAAGCTGCTCGCAGCAGTCTTCAACGCACGCGTCCGCGCCTTTTTGCAGCCTATGCGAGCGATTCTTTCAATTGGAAAGGCTCAGTCGCGTTGGAATGGTATTCCGACTCCGATGCCGTCTTGTCTCGGGTTCGTGCACAGCGAATAAACAATTCCCCAAAGTCGACGAGCGAGAACAACGACGTTCTAGAAACACGCTGGAGACTCTTCACAGCCTCAGGAGAAGCGATTTTCAACCCATCAAAAGAGAGAACTATGTCGTTTGAACTCGAGAGAGTCTCGAACACAATTGGTCGTTCAAATGTTCCGGCATGGAGCGCCACTGCGACGCTCAGTCAGATATTTTATTTGGATGCTTCTTCTCTTCACGGCACGGCCTCCTACCAAAAATACAGTAGCCCCATGGGCGCCGTTCCTTCGGCACGTCTACCACTCATGATCAACCCGGGAACTCGGGGTTCAATCAGTACCGTTGAATTCAGATGGGCATCGCCTCATTTTGAGACTCAGTCACTTCAACTGAAATTGGGACTCAAAGACGAACGACTCGCCGACAGAACGGGGTGGTTGCAGTGCTCGTCAGGCAGTCCAGTTGTGGGAGCGGATGGTAGCGAATCCTGCAAGACGGTGTGGGCCTCACTGGCTTGGTCCCTGAAATTACCAACAAAACTTTGACAGACCAACAGTCTGCTTTGGGATGTTGCGAATATTGATTTTGTCATTTATTCTAGGAAGTGAAAAATCAAGTCAATTGGTGAAAATCGTCGGTCTTCGAGAAGTTTCTGCAGAAAAACAGGAACTTTTTGCAGCAGGGCAAGCAAGAAGCCGGGCTGAAGTTGGCGGACACTGTGGCTTATGGGAGGTCTCTTGAAGGTACAGACATCTCGTTTTGGCGAAATAGAAGTCGACGATGCCGACGTTATCTCGCTTCCAGAGGGCCTGGTGGGTTTCCCTGAGCTCATGCGCTATGTGCTGCTCGACCGTGATGCTGATTCGCCGTTTAAGTGGCTCCAATCGCTCGACGACGGTACAATGGCTTTTGTGGTGATTAGCCCCTTGACGTTCCGCCCCGACTACACGGTCGAGGTGACTGAAGAAGAAATCTCAATTTTGAAGCTTCAGTCCCCAGATGATGCGGTCATCTCCGTGATTGTCACGATTCCTTCTGATCCCAAAAAGATGAGTGCAAATCTCAAGGCACCTTTGGTCTTCAACTTGAAGAACCGCACAGGTAAGCAAGTCATTGTTAAAGATGCTCAGTACCAGACCAAGCACTTCATCATGGAAGAAATCAAAAAGTACGCCAAAAAAGACCTTCAGGCGGAAATCAAGAAATCTGCTCAGCAGAATGCTGCTGAAGAGCTGTCCAAGGGTTCAGCAAAAGGCTGAAATCAGTTCCGGCCCATGAGTTCGCCGACCCAAGTCTCGTTGAGCGGACACTGCACTTGTGTAGTGTCCGCAAACTTTTTGTCCCCATTAAACTCCGACACTTTACCTTTGAGTGTTGTCAGCACGTCCCAGTTGACTTCCTCAAGCTCATCGACCTTCGCCTTCAGCTGGTTCTGAATCTGCAGGCGAGCTTTGTCGCTCCCCCAGCCATCATTGACAGCCCTACGCACATTACCAATTGAAGCTAACGATATTGAGCAGAACGCATTCGAAAGTGCGCCCTTTGCTGTTCCCTTCAGAGGCCCAACGCTACTGAACAAAAAGCATGTACCCGGCAGCGCCGAGAGCGCGAAGGATTCT
>CAYWSV010000159.1:0-8056 GCA_964460155.1 uncultured Oligoflexia bacterium
CTTCCCGGCTTGAAAACAACGCGCCATTCGCGCAATCCCACGTATCTTCAGCTTAAACTCGGTCAGCGTTTTTCGAACGGAGTTGAAGCCCGCTTCAAACTCGACAGCTTCGGTCCCATGGCCCACGACATCTCCGAGTCGAGCGCAGACACATCAACCAAAACAGCCGCCAATCTGCGTGTCCGCGATTTGTATCTGAGCGTTCCATTGGGCTTGGAAAACACGCGTTTGTGGGCTGGCTCACGCATGCTCGAATACGAAGATTTGCGTCTGTTCGATGGCGGAAACCCATTCGACCTGAACGCCTATGGCGTGGGAGTTGAGGCATCGAAATTTGAGGCCGTGCTCAGCTATAACAAGGCCACACGCACAGCCGTGGTTGTTGGTGCAAATGGTCAGCCTGTGCCGAACCCCCAACAAAACGCAACAGTCAACACAAAAGACGTAACGTTACTTGCCCGCTTCGAATTGAAGCCATGGAAAATTTTTAACATCAGGCCGATGATCAAACTGACGAACCATTCGGGCGCTCCAGCGGATTCCGTGAGCGCAATTCAACGCAAAGCCATTAATGGTTCCGTTGAAGCTCTCGTGGGCGCAGTCATTTCGCGCACGGGTCGCGCCGGGTATTGGGGCAACACGGTTCTTGCGATCCGCGAAACACCCTCAGGCCTCATAGGTCGTACCGATCAGGACGAAAACAAAGGCGACGACAACTACAAAAAAAATGCGCAGCAAACGAATCAGGAGAATGCATCTGCGCGTAACGCTGCCCTGCGCGGCGACAGCAAAAACTACGACACTACTTTTATTTTTACCGACACATCGAACATAGATTTCACCAAATGGGCGATGCTTTCGGGTGTTTGGCTAGAGCATGACATTTACAATTCCGCACGTCCGTTGTGGAAATTGTCGGGCTCAACAATCGTTCGCGACGGTGAAGCAACAACCAAGAAATCAACTCGCTATTCGATTGGCATTCAACCGGTTTATTTCATCAGCGATCAGGTTCATGCAGCGCTCGACCTCAACTATGCAGGCCGGACTCAACGCTTATCGAACTCCGATGCAAATGGCATAATTGTTACGCCAATTCTGCGCTATGCAATGAATAAATCGGCCCTCGGAACGCCCCAAATTTATACTTCATTCTCCTACGGCCGCTACGATGCCGAAACCAAGCGACAACCTGACGGAGCGTTCAAAACAACTTTGGTCACGACACAAACAGGTTTTGAAATCTGGTTCTGAGGAACATTTATTACGGGATCTGAAGGGTGCATTTAAGACGGTCTGACTGGCACACTCGATGTCTTCTGTCCTGCACGTTCATCCTGATGATGTGCAGCGGAAAGGCGCGTGCTCAGGCTGAGACTGAAGCTGACACACCCGAAGAAAAGTTCGAATTTTCCGGATATTGGCGCGCAGGATTTGATACAGCTTCGCCGTTTACAGGTCGCGAGTTTGTCGATGGCACGGGTGGAAACTCTTTTTATAATTTTATTGAACGACTCACCATGGAAGCTCCCGACCATCAGGGAGCGCCCAATCTCAAAACCTCACGTCATGCGCGCGATCCTAATTATCTCAAACTGCAATTTTCGAAATCCTTTAGCAATGACGTAACAGTCGCCTTTTCAATTGATTCAAAAAACGCACCCGTGCATGAATCATCACCGACTTTGTACGATACCGACAATCAAACTTCGGCCATCTCGATTTCAAACAGTTTGAGAATCCGTGATTTATATACGAGTTTGCCGACAAGCTCGGAACTAAGAGTTTGGGGCGGTTCTCGGCAGTTTGAATTTGAGGATTTGCGTCTTTTTGATTCGGGAAATCCATTCGATACGAATACACTCGGTATCGGCATAGAATCCGACACAACGTTGTTTGCAATGGGCTACGCCAAATCAAAACGGGAAGCGGTGATCGCTGGTCGGCCGTCCGCAGCGCGTGGAGCGAATTCACGCCAAGCAGTGCTCGTCAATACCAAGGACGCCACTCTTCTCTATCGTCGAGAGATTCCACTCGAAAAAAACTACTCAATCATTCCAGTCGTGAAAGCCATAATTCACGGTGCAACTCAAGCCGACGCCACAACAGGTGGCAAGCGGCAGGCCATCCGTGGATCAGAGGAACTTATGGTCGGTGCTATTATGTCTCGTACCGATCCAGAAACTAACAACACCGGACATTCAACCATGGGCGTGAGTCTTAAACCGCCTGATGGGAGTGAAGCTTCACTGCGCGGTGATACTCGTGGCTTCGACATTCGATTCTTTCTGGAAGACGCGAACATCCTGAATATGGACGGATGGGGACTGCTGACCGCCCTTTCTATTGAACAAGTTATGTTTAAAAACGATCAAAAAAGATTTGTCGTTATGACCGATGGCTCAATAGTTGCATCTGGAGAAACGTCTAAAAGTCAGCGGACAATCGCAATTGGACTGCAACCGGTGCTCTACGTCACTCAATCATTGCACCTTGCACTCGATGCCAGCTATTCATTCAGAGACAAGAAACTGCAGAAAACCGAAGCCAACGCACTGCTCGTGACACCCATCATACGTTACGCTCTGGCGCGTAACCCGCTAGGTTCGCCTCAACTCTATACGTCGTTTACCTACGGACGTTATGATTTGGACTTCAAACGACAAATCGACGGTTCATTCAAGCGCACGCTGAGTACAATGCAAACGGGCATCGAGCTCTGGTTCTAAGAAGAACACGACACTCAGCCTTCAGTTCTCTGGGCCCCACAATTCACTCAACAATTGTTTTGATGCGCTGAAAAGAAATGCCATTCGCACGCAAAGCATACGTCAGTGTCTCGGCTCTAATTCCCATGTATTCCGCAACAGCCTCGAGTGTCACGACATGACCACCCGTGCGCAATTCAATAACTGCAGTCAGCACCTGATTGCGCAATTCATCTGCGTCATCTGCCAAAACATCTCCCGTCAGCACGCGCAACTTTCTCTCAAGTAAAAGCTTCAGACTGGGATCAACTGTTGGAATGAATAACTCAAGTGTGTCGATTTTCATGGTCAGTGCGAGCCTTCCGGACGAGAAATGAAGCCTCGCCGAAAACTCTTTCTCAAGGTCATTTAACTGGCTTGGTGTGAAACCATGTTCTTCACGAGTGCCCGGAAACTCAAAAGCAATCACATTGTCGAGGGCCTGTGCCGAGAGCGAAGTCATCGCGACCCACGTCGTTGACACAGCATATTCTTGAATAGCCAACGGTGCATATGCGAGTTTATCGAACACATAACTCATGGTTTCTGGAGCATATGACACGCGCGAGAGAACCCCTTCCGCGTCCAACTTGAAAAAATATTTTTCGTGAAGCTCGACCATTTCTCGAAATGTGCCACAACAACGAGCCAAAATACCCGGCAAGCCAGAATCATGAATGTCATGCAATCGTGCTGAACGGAAACCAATCAGAGCATCCTGACTTCTCAGCTGACATGCCAAACCATAAATAGAACCCTGCTCTGCTGCTGTAAGAATCCGGTTGCCGTGCAAAATATCGTCAGTTGATAAGCCAAGTTCGCCCAAAACTTTCAGAAATTCGCTGCGATGTTCCAAAAGCAGATAACGGAACAGGGGGCGACTGCCAAAAGTATTGAAAGAATAGACACTGCGGGGCTGACTACGATTTTGCATTTTGCTTTCTCTTTCTCATCCGAGAAGGTGTACTTCCTGTCCATTTATTAAATGCTCTGGAAAAAGACGCCGAATCCTCAAAGCCGACCTGAGCTGCCACTTCCTTGGCTCGAAATCCCATAAAAAGCAGCTCCTCTGCCGCCTCTCGCTGTAACTTCTGCTTCAGCTGACGAAGACTGATTTTTTCTTTCGCTAGAGCTCGTTCAAGTGTGCGTGTAGAAACACCCAATTGTCTGGCGATATCGATCACACCGTATTCGCTTGAAGCAAGATTGGACAATAAGAGATTGCGTACCTTCGAATAGAATTCGGAAGGCACATCGTTCAACTCCGGGGCCGATGTTTGATTATCCGCCTGAAAACGACGCTGAAGAAAAAACTGAAAAATTGGCTCGTCTGCAGACTTGAATCGGTCATTCAGAACTTCAGCTTTGAATAAAAACTCAACGCTGTGACCCTCGAAGTTGGGTGATGTCTTAAAATGAAGAGCAAAAAATTCGTTCCAAGGAGTTCTCTGTTTTTCTCCCGAAGGCTCGCAGCCTTGGGGAAGCACAATTTTTAAAAGTGCGTCTTGCGAGAGTCCCTGACCGACCAAATAAGTCAGCCCGATACCTACAGCATAGTTTACAAGAAGGGGCGGCAGAGACTCATCTGGTGTCCATCGACACAAAACTTCATTCTCGTTTCTTTGTGTGACCCATGAAAGGTTGGGAAAAATACGTCCAAGAATGCTCAAAATCTGCGACAAATCGGGTGCTGAAGACAAGAGCCACCCGCGTTCACCCAAATCGTGGGCCTGAAAAAGAAGACTGGCTTCTAGAGCCAGCGCTGGCTCAGAACGCATGCACTGATCCGCACATGCAAGAAATTCTCTCAAAAACACATATTGCACCTGCGTCTGAGAGACAAGAAGTTCAGACAGGTTCAAGTTTGGATAGTGCGTGAACAACGCATTCATGACTGCCGGCTTCTTAAGTAACAAAACCCGAAGCAATGCGCGGTAGGGTCCAAAGCAAACAGATGTGGCAGATCGTGCATCAAGCATCTGAAAAAAATCGCCTAAGTTTTTGCGGATGTCAAAATTAAGCGCGTTAATTGGCGTGGCGGAAATTGCAAAGTTTTTCGCAGCTAGAGGTGCATTGCTTTGGGACCGTCTACGTTACGATGGTGAGCATTTCTGTTCATGATGACCAGTTTCTAATGTGGAGGTACAAGATGAATTTGCACCGGAAAACGCTCATTCCAAAACTAAAGGTCAAGCAGTCGATGGCTGCGGGACTGTCGGTTGTTGGTCTTTTGGTTGGGCTTTATGCCTGCGGAAAGAAAAAAAGCACAACCGAAGAGACGACTCCGACTGTTGCACAAGGACAGCTTGCATTGAGCTTTGCCGCAGCAAATGCGAAGACATCCGGAAATTCACTAACGCTCACTCCCACCGAATTCGCTCCCACTGCAGCGCAACCTGATTCAGTGGCCTCGGGTGCACCCGACAGCTTTGAAGTCAATATTTTAAGCATGGATCTTGAAGGTAAAGACAGCAAAGGTATGCCTGCTGCAGCCAATATATTCAAAAGCGACACGGGAAAACCTATTAAAATTACTGGCTCGGAAATTGACCTCAGTCAGCTTTTCACAACCTTCGAATGTATCAAAAAAGACGGAACGCCCGTTACGTTGACCGAAGGCCAATCGTGTAAATGCGGTCTCGATAAAAATGACAAAGTGATTGCTCCACAGGCCGATGGCACATGCAAACAAACGGACGATCAAGGTCAGCTGATGGATATCACTGAACCGGTCGGCCTGTTCAAAATTTCGGCATACAATTTCTCAAAACTCAAAGTGACCTTTGCACCCAAAGCCAAAATCAAAGGATGCGTGAGCGCCACGTTTAAAACCACGCCAGCCACAACTGCAAATGGCAGCACGGGTGCGCAAACTTACTGCACACAAACAAGCCTCGCCTCAACAAACGAAAGCATTACTCCTGCTCACACAGACTTTAAAAATGTGACAGCACAGGAAACCGAGATTTACCTCAATAAATCTTGGCCCAACAGGAATTCGAATTTAAGCATCGACTTCCCCATTAAAGACGGTCTCAACATCGCTGAAGGACAAAAGGCCAATTTGACCATGGTCATCGACGTCAATCGCATGCTGCGCTTCTTCAACAAGGGCCGCACAGATCAAGGACCGAACCCTGAACATCCTTTCAATCGGGCCTATTTTTTCACAACTGTTTTTGAAGATTCGCTGTTTGTTTTTGCAGGCAAAGTTGGAAGCATCCGCGGATACAGTTTCCAAACAGAAACCTGTCTCGAGACTTTTCAGAACAGCTACACTTGCACGAGCCAAAGCAAGAGTGTCGATGGCTGGGTGACCTTAATCCTCGATGCAAATGGAGTTCCATTTGCGGCGAACATCATGCCGGATGACGACAACAATCTGACAACTCTAAAGGGCGGAAATCGTAAAGCCGAGATCGGTATCGATTCGTCGATGATCACAAAAAATGCGGACAACACCTATGACGTGAGCGTTGCTCTGCAGGGCGAAGTGAACCCGACGATCAAGAGTTTCAACCTAAGCGGCGCAGTCGGCTCCAGCTTCACAACGAACTATCGCGGATTGAAGGGGTCTTTTGGTCCCGGCGCAGCAACAGACTCTTTCGGAACAATCAAACTGACACGCGGACTTTGAGTGACGTCTTCCAACGAAAAGCGTTGGACGTTTTATGCATCGCGTCCAAGAGTGTGCCGTAACGCCTCGTCGAGATGTGCGTAGCGGAACTTAAAGCCAGCGTTGAGCAGAGCCTGAGGGACTGCACGCTGGCTGCACAACAATAACTCGTCTGCCATCTCACCCAAAGCCAAACGCAAGGCAAAAGACGGCGCCGGAAAAACAGCCGGACGCCCCAAAACTCCTGCCAGTGTTTTTGTAAATTCAAGGTTAGTCACGGGCTCAGGCGAAACCAAATTCACGGGTCCTGAAACGCTTTCATGATTGAGTATGAAAGCAATCGCGTAAAGAACATCATCCAGCGCAACCCAGCTCATCCATTGGCGGCCATGGCCCAAACGTCCACCCACGCCCATCTGAAACGGTAGGAGCATTTTTTTAAGTGCTCCACCCCGCGGAGTGATAACCGTGCTCATGCGCAGTTGGACAGCTCGTGCGGAAAAAACTTTTTCAGCCTGCTGCGCTGCGGCTTCCCAACGCTCGGCAAGTTCAGCAAGAAATCCCTGACCTTTGGCAGTCGATTCGGTCAACACAGAATCCTGTGCATCTCCATAAAATCCAACCCCCGAGGCCGAAATGAATACACGTGGCTTAAGCCCCAATTGAGCGAGTCCGGCAATCAAATTTTCCGTTGCTTGAACTCGTGTCTCGATGAGTTTTTGCTTCTGTCCAGAGGACCAACGCTTTTCAGCGATTCCTTCGCCGGCAAGATGAATCACTGCATCCAGTGGACGTCCATCGAGCAAAGCCTCGGCGTACGTGGGCTTGGGTTGCGTCAGGTCCCACTGCACGGTGTTTGTTTGATTATGAGATTGGCGCGAAAGACCGATAACCTCGTGCCCCTCTGTTCGCAAATAAGCAGATAATTCTTTGCCAATCAGTCCGCTGCTGCCGGTCATCAAAATCCGCATGCGTCCCTCTTTCTTGTTCAGTATCTGCCACTGTTGTTTCAGTTGATTTCTAAACTCAAGGTCCGCTTTCAAAATGCGATGCCTGTAATTAAACATGCGCCGCAATTGACTGCGCACAAACCAGCCAGCAACCAGATCCGAAAGCGGCGACAACGGAAGTTCGTATGTGATTTCATCTCGCAGTTCACACTCTGACTCGGACACAGGGACAAACCGGTGGCAGTGCTGCCAACTGCTAAAAGGGCCAGACACTTGGCGATCAGAAAATTCAAGTCCAGCTTGAATATTGAAATGCTCAGCTGTCCATAGCAGGCGACCCCAAGGAGCGGGCAGAGCAATGACCGCGCGGCCTCCCTCTTTGATTCCCTCGGTCGAGAGCATTTCGGTGGCGTCCCACGCGGGCCTTAAACGATTAAAGGCAGAGGAATGCTCATGCCATGCATAAGCTGCCTCTGCCTTTGCGGGAAGACGGACGCTGAAAGAAAGCATCCGCTTCATATCAGAACGAGTAAATGCCGACGATGTACGTGCGCGAAGCGTTTTCTTTGGATCGCTTACCGCCTTGCTCAAAGTTCTTGTCGAAGAAGTTCGGCCCCTTGGACGTCAGAACTTCCTGACCCAACTCAAGCGCGAAGCCGCTTGCCTGATAACCAAGCCCAAGAGCGTACTGAGTTTGGTCCTCCTTGGCCTCTTCAGAGTCGTTGGAGGAGTCGCCATCAGGT
>CAYWSV010000160.1:0-3392 GCA_964460155.1 uncultured Oligoflexia bacterium
GTGAGTTTGTTGTCGTCTTGCAACGAAAGAACGATTGCTGAACGTACAGCCTGTGCGGATGCTGTGCGTGTCAGGTGCGGATGAACGGCCTCACCTAATTTGTTGAGAATCGCTACCCCAACAGGGTTATTGAGAATATTGGTCGTTTCTACGAGGTCGAGAGCGTATTCTTTCGTCAGCTGTCCGCGCAGTGCATTGGAATCCAGTTTGCCAAATTTAAGGATATTCCCGATGTCCCCATTCGCAATTCCGCGCTGAGCAAAAATTTCGATATCTTTAACGCTGATCGAGCGGATCAGCGGTCCGTAAATGAAATAAAGACGTTTATCTTGAAGAGTGTAATTTGAGGAGGTGCTTTCGATTTGGGCGTCGACCTTCTTTTTGCAGGACGCAACAAAACCCATTCCGGCCGACAAAAGACAAAGTCCTACAAATGAAAAAAGACGACGATACATAGATAGCATCTCCTTCCGGTAGCAGCAGTTTGTGACGAGAAATGGACGAACGATTACTGGAGGCAAGTCACCTTCGGATTGGCTCTGCAGCTCACTCCGCGGTCAGTCAAAAGATTTCTGAGCTTTGGCAAACCTGTAACAAGCTCATCGACCTGCGACTGCGTGAACTTATTACCAACGATCGACAAAGTCGAGATATTTTTGAGGGTCAGAATGGGTGAAATGTCGGTAAGATTCTTATCGTCGAGCGAAAGAACCTGCAGATTTTTATCAGCCCAGCGCGCGAGCTCGGCAGGTTCGCCTTTGCGTAATTCGATTTCTGTGATGTTCTCAAGAATTGCATCAACAGTTCGGCTTTCCTCTGTGGAAATATTTTGCTTGGTCAACCACTGCGTGAGTGTGAGCCCCGTGCGGGCTTTGCCTGAGATCTTCTGCACGCCGCTTTGATCTTGAACTTGCTGCGATTGCTGTGTTGTTTCAACCGACTGTTTCGATGAGGAGGCTTCATTTGCGTCGGTTTGAGGCTTGCATGCTGTCGCGAAAGCGAACAGTAAGAATGCAAGTGAACATAAATTTTTTGAAGTTGTTCCGAACATTTTGGCACCTCCAAACGCTGCCCTCTTCCATATCGGATTTTTTTTGCACGAACTTTAATAAATAAAAAAAATCAATTATAAAAAACATTTGCGGCATCGGTTCGATTTTTGACGCCGTTTTCTGTCTGATGGCTTTGCCGTGCCCCAGAGACCGCACTTGGATTCGCAAACTGGGTTAAGCTCAGACGAGGTCTATTTTTTAGAATCATATTTTAAGGTCGATTCGCATGACGGCGGCGCATCAATGTTCGTTTGTGGGAAAATTGAATTGGAGACGTTCAGGTCGTTCTGTTCATCCGTCAGTTCATGTGCTGAGTCCACAGCAGAATTGCACTTCAGCAGCATCAAATGTCACAACTGGCTGGTTGTTGGGAACCAATGGTGTTCATGCGGGCGAGGATTTTCGCCTCACTGAAGGACAAACATCTTTGGGCTCGGGTTGGGATGCAGATGTTGTCTTGACGAGCCCCGACGTCAGTCGTCTACATGCAAAAATCACGAGCACGACGCATCTGTGCGTCATCGAAGACTGTGGCAGTGCTACGGGAGTCTTCGTGAACAATGAAAAGTGTTCCGATCCGCGCGCACTGCAGCATGGAGATATTTTGAAAATTGGTCTTGGCGAGTTTGTCTATCTTGCGCTTGAGACCGATGCGACACCACTTTCAGCCGAGTCCATAGAGCGCATGAAGTTTCTATCGGAAAGCACAAAATGCACACGAGGATGGCTGGTTTGTCAGTCAGGAGAATTGGCTGGTGTCGACTTTCGCTTGATCAATGGACCCAACCGGATCGGAAGTCTGACAGGTATTGAGGTCACAATTCCCGATCCGAATGTGCACTCCGTTCATTTTTCACTCGAGTGTTCAAAGGACAGAATTTATCTAAGAAAAGAATCATCGGATGTTCAAATTTTGAGGGGTGGTTTGCTTGTTGAAGCGGGCATTATGAAGGACGGCGATTATATTCGCATGGGAGCGTTGAACCTCAAGCTGAGACTTCTGGCATGAAAACATTGCTTCGAATTTGCGCTGGTCTATCGTCATTTCTTCTCACGTCTGCTGCGGATCCAAATACTGTTGCTCCTGCAACGTCAAGTCAATTGAAGCGCAGCTTGAGTGTGCGTTCTCATGAAGTTTTTAATCAACGTAAGTTGAGAGTTTATGCGATTGCCGATGAGTTTGATTCTGAAGGTCGGTTTTTTCTGAACACTCTCGACGCACGGGCATTCAAACTGTTCAGTCGAGATCCCAAGGAGGCCCCTTTGGAGGTGACCTCGCTCAGTACAGTGGCAACAAAATCTCCAACTGTGCCGCGCGAAACGGCTATTATTTTTGAATCGTCAACAGCAATGTCTCAACAGCAGGCCGCGGCTGTACGCAAAGCCGTTGCCTCTTTTCTCAGTGGATTTCGTTCGGATGTTTTAACGGTCCGCATGGGAAATAACGATAACAATACGAGGCTGGCATGGATTTCGCCGACACAGTCAGAAAATCCCCGAGCCGTGCAGCGTGCGATCCTTGATTCGCCGGCTGTCGCCGGAGCACGTGGATTGAAGTCAGCCGTTTGTGCGGGCATTCGTGATTTGAATGTGCTCGGAGAACAGCTGGGGAGTGTTCAGGTTCAGCGGAACGTCATTGTTGTTTCTTCGGATCTTTCTCAAGTCAAAGGAAGTTTTTCAGATGTGCGCAGCTGCCTTTCGGAGGCGATCGATTTTGACGCGAGAATTTTTTGGGTCGGCTTAAAGGATTTTGCAGCAGCAGGCGCCATTCCTGAGGGTTCAATTCCGTCCCCTACGACTCCGACACCAGCCCCGACAGTTGCTTCGACGGTGGATGCTCTGAAAACTGCCGGAGGTGCGGTATCGGGTTCTTCTGAATTTGCCAAGGTCATGCGTGTGTCTGTCGGCAAATCAGGTGGATTTGCTTCTGAGCTGGCCGGACACGTGGATCCGACTCCCGCACTGAACAATCTAAGGTCTTATTTGGACGATGAATACATTCTGGAATTTGATCTCACTAATTTCAGACCCTATTCGGATGTCATAGAGCTTGAGCTCGCTGCAAGTTATCATGGTCATGTTCTGAAAACAGGCTTCTTCAAAGCCGAGGGATTTACTGCGCAGCCTACTCCCGAGGACCTTGAACGTGCTTCAAAAATTCAGGAGGCCTCTCGGCGAAGAGAGATTGCGAACTTTATTTTTTCTTTTGTTCTGGTCTCCGTAACTGGTGTGTTTTTCTGGCTTAGACTCAGGAAAAAAGCTCACGTCTGTCAGGATTGCACTTTTGTGGTTGCTCCCAACTTTCATGACTGTCCGTTTAGAAATACAAAGTGTTATGGT
>CAYWSV010000160.1:3402-8017 GCA_964460155.1 uncultured Oligoflexia bacterium
GTTTTTCCACTCTTCTCGGGTGAAAATTCCTTCGGACACGCGCGCGCCAACACAATCCGGTTGAAAGGTTCAGGAATTCAGAGTGTTCATGCCAAGATTGTCTTGAGCAAACGTAAGGCCTTGCTAACGCCCATGTCGCGAAACGGCCTCAGAGTCAATGGAATTTTGACGACAGAGCCACGTCTCGTGGGTTCTGGTAGTGTCATCATCTTGGGAGACTTGGTCTGCCGATTGGACTTTAAAGAGGGTGAATGAAAAGTCGTTACATCATTCGGTTCATTGCTGGCCCTTTGCATGATCGCACATTTGAAGTGGGCGATGGTGAATCCAAGGTCATTGGCAAAAGCGAGGCGAGTCAGATTCGTCTTGAAGACGATGTGATGATCAGTCGAACTCATGCGCGTGTTTCTGTTGAACGTGGTGTGGTTTGGATTGAAGATTTAGGCAGCCGCAACGGAACGTTTATTAACGGAAAAAAAATCGAGAAAAAGACCGCTCTTAAGATGGGCGATAAAATTACCCTTGGACAGGTAAGCAGTTTTCAGTGTTCCAGATGGAACGCACTCGAACCATCTCGCTTTGCAAGTGTCGTAGCAACACGGGTCACTGATTTGAGCAAATACGTGCGAAGGCGTCCAAAGCGCTCCCTCTTGCCTCAGTTCATCTTGTTGCAAGGCGCAGGATGCGCGGTGGTCGCTGCAGGATGGTATGCGGGCAAGCGATACCGCCTACGTGCATTGCAGATGGTCGATACCGCCCGCAGCGAAAAAAACGAAGAGGCCCTGTCCTCACAGCGGCAGACGGTCATTTCTGTTCCGCAAAGTCCGGCGCCCGAGGTTCCAAGAAATTTTATTTGGGATGAAATTGTGACTATCTCCCGACGCTTTGGAGACACTCCTCCATCGGTGCTTGATCCTCAATTTTTGAAAAAAGTTGAATATTGGATTGAGAGATTTACCAAGGCCGATGCACACAAGTCGCTGTTCGAGAAAAAAAAGAAATTCTGGCCCGTAATTCAGTCTGCTTTGACCGCACAGGGCCTACCTGTTGAGTTGGGTTATCTCGTTTGGGTCGAGTCCCACTTCAACATCGAGGCATTGAGTCCAGTTGGGGCTCTGGGATTGTGGCAGTTCATGCCTGCGACGGCACGAGATTTTGGTTTGCGAGTCGACCCGAAAGCAAAGATCGACGAGCGTCTTGATGTCAACAAGAGTTCAAAAGCTGCGGCAGAATATTTGTCTTTGCTGCTCAAGCAATTTGGAACCGATCGTTACATGTTGGCGATTGCCTCATACAATGCTGGACAAAATAAAATTCAGCGCAAAGCGATTGCGGCCCAGATTCGAAGGGCGCCAAAACCCGACTTCTGGGCATTACGCGATCAGCTTCCACAGGAAACTGTCGATTATGTGCCCAAGGTCCTTGCTGCGATAATTATCAATCGGAATCCTGAACGTTGGTGAAATTTCAATTTGAGAATTGCATTTGGGTGTGCCGATGAATGCTGGGTGGTACGTCTATTTGCTCACCTGTAGTGACGATTCCTATTATTGTGGGATCGCCAAGGATGTAAACAAACGACATGAGGCACACAACTCAGGAAAAGGTGCTCGCTACACACGCGGTCGACGGCCCACAGTTTTGGTTTGGAGATTGTCTGAACCACTTTCTTTATCTCAAGCACTCCGTCTGGAACGTCGGTTAAAATCGATGAGTCGCAGTCAAAAGATCTTATTTGTAAATAATGAGAAAGTTCAGAAAGAGTTTCTGAGTGAGGTGAGCTCATATGACGCTTCGTAGGAGTGCATCCAACCGAAGACCTCATGAACATAAGCAATGTGTCGTGATCACTGGGGCTTCGAGTGGCATTGGTGAGGCGAGTCTGAGGCTTTTTGCAAAAAATGGGTTCAAGGTGATTGGGCTTGCCCGGCGTGGCCACAAGCTTGAAAAAATAACGAGAAACTTGAGAGGGTCGGGTTTTGAGTGCTTTTGGTATGAGGCTGATCTGGCGGATTATCAATCGACCATTGAAGTTTCAGAGCGCATCCTCAATGAGCATGGTTGTCCAGATGGGATCATCTTTAATGCGGGTTGCTCTTCAAACAAGCCCTTCTCTGAAAATCTTCCGCTTGATCGATTGTCTGAAATGAACCTCAATTATCTCAGTCCAACTTGGATGTTGGATGTTATGTTGCCGATTGCAAAGAAAAGAGGTTCTGGTCATTTTGTTGCAATCGGCTCTTTGTCTGCAGCGACTTCGTTTCCTGGTAATGCGACATATGCGGCCAGCAAAGCTGCACTCGCGGCATTCTGGCAGAGTTTGGAACATGAATACGCCAGATCAGGACTTGCCTTTAGCACCATACTTCCAGGCATCGTTGAAACTGAAATGACAAAAGAAATACAAACTTGGATTCCACGACGCAGTGCAGAAAGTGTTGCTGAATTGGTCTTTCGAATTTTCCAAAAGCCGGAGATGCTCAAGACACATGGCCTTGAGAATCAAGCAATTCTGACCTTGACTCGTTTATTCCCAGAAACAACACAAAATCTTATTTCACATCTACAGACACTAATTATTCCCAAGAGAAATCAGCCGTGAAGCCGTGGATTGTGATCACGGGGAGCTCGGGTCTTATCGGCAATGCTTTGCTTCAAAAACTTGCTTCAGATTTTGAGATAGCTGCGCTCGATATTTCTCCACCAAGGAGTCTGATTCATTCAGAAAATATTAAATTTTTCAGAATTGATCTTGGTGACTCGAAGGCAGTGTCTAGTTTTTTTATTCAGAATCCCAGACCGATTTTAGGTCTTATCAATCTTGCTGCTTACTATAATTTTTTAAATACACATTCGAATAATTACGATCGACTCAAAGATGGTTTAATTGAACTCTCTCGCGCGTTTAAAAGCTTAAGGGTAGAGCATGGCTGCTTCATACAAGCAAGCAGCATGGCCTGCTTGAATCCTGTTAATGTCGGTACCCTCATCGATTCGTCTGCACAGAGCTATCCGCGCTGGGAATATCCAAAGTTTAAAAAAGAATCAGAGGATATTTTGCGTAATGAGCTGCGTGATGAGCACTACGTAGAAATGGTTATCGCGGGTGTATATACGGATTTTTGTGAGCTTGTTCCTCTGTATCAATTCATCGATGCTCATCTAAAATTCAAAATTCAAAGATTTTTTTATCCGGGAGATGGTCAGCAGGGGCTGACGTATGTTCATCTCGATGATGTTTGCGATGCATTTCAACGACAATTATTCGCAGCGCGGCGGAGTCGGCGTTTGCTGCTCGGAGAGTCTGAGGCCACGACGTACAAGCAAATTGCTGACATTGTCGATTTTGAATTTCTTGGTTTTGTTCTCCCTAAAATTAGAGTAACAAAATTGCTTGCGCGTTTCGGGGCGTTTTGTGTTTCTAAGCTCATTAGAAAATCTTTTTATCAACCTTGGATGATTGATTTTTCAAACGAACATTATCAGTTTGACTTGAGCGGCACATTCGAACAACTCGGTTGGCGACCCACTCGGCGACTGAAAGATGAACTACCGGCGATTGTCCGACGCGCGCTTGATCAACCCAAGGAATGGAAAACATTAAACGGACGCCGACCCTGGCACGAGAGTGACTGGCCGCATCACGTCAATCAATCGGAATCCTGAGCGTTGGTCAGCTCGGCAAAGAAGCAATTTTTTTCCCAGACTTTGAATTCGCTTTTAAATTTTCGCTGGGCAAGTTGACGTGTTTCAGCAAGGCCCTCGTGTGTACACACCAGAGCCTTGGCATACCCCTTATAAAACCGAGGCCGCGCAAGAATACGGTCGTGTGTCTTTTTTTCTTGATGCATTCCAAATGTTTTTTTCTGGAGCACAAGAAAACTCACGGGCAGACTGCGTAAATCGATATTGAGTTCTTTTGAAAAAGAAGACCAAAATGGGTCATGAAAAACTTCTGTTGGTGGCTGTGCGAAAAAGTGACACCAATCTGAGCTCGAATTGCTGAGCGGGCATTGAGACATATGCGGACACGGCGCGATTATGTCGAATGTTTCAAGAAGGGCAGCTCTCGCCAAAGCAAGCTTTTGTGCACAGTGTGGAGTTCCGGGTTCGACCCAAAGAATGGCTCCTGCATTTTTGAGCTGTGTGATGAGTCGGTTGAGCTGATCAGCGTTGAGCTCGGTGAGAACGTGGCTGATTAGAACTGCATCGCTTTCATGAAAGCGTGCGTTCTCGGGAGATTCATGGCTGATGCGAGTGTTACCAGCCGTGGCCTTTTCGAGTTTTTGCGCCGCATAGGCGCGGGCTCTCAAAGAACGGTCACTGAGAAGAATTTCAGCGGGAAGAGCATCTTGAGCAAAGCCAAGGACAGACTCCGTGGCCACGCCGCTTCCGCAGCCCCAATCGACCCAGCGCCTTAGGCCAGCAGGAAACCGCCAGTTTCGCCCAGAGAGCTCGGTGAGCACGGCATCCCATTTCCAGGCTATTCGACGAGCGTAAGTTGAATCATAAAGGGTAATCAGGCTTTCGTCCGACCAATAGTCGGCAACACCGTCGCGCGCCGGGGCGTCCAGAAAAAGCTGTCTCAGACGCTGAAGGTCTTTGACTTCAGCTC
>CAYWSV010000161.1:0-7997 GCA_964460155.1 uncultured Oligoflexia bacterium
GAACCGACACCTGCGCGCTCATTTTGTATGGTATCGTTTTCTTCAATGTTCTTGCTCCCGCGGTCAGAGGGGAAGGAGTTTAGCATTGTCGTCGAATGAATCACCCAATCAAGAGGATAGCATGTTGCGCCGCCTTTTTGGCAGCAGCTGGCTTTTGTTCTGCGGAATTTTTGTAATTCTGGCAGGTCTCAGTCGATTTTTGTTCCTTGATGACAAACCTTTTCATCACGACGAGAGTCTGCACGCCTATTATTCTAATCGCGTTGCGCAGGGTTTTCCGCACGAATACTCTGCTCTTCTCCATGGCCCGGTGCTGTATTATTTGACCGGAATCTTCATGAGATTCTTTGGAGCAGATGATTTTACGGCACGCCTTCCTGCTGCGATTTGTGGTGTGCTGATTGCTCTTGTTCCTTTGTTTTGGCGAAAGAGAATTGGCACTGTTGCTGCGGCTGCGATTGCCGTATTTATCCTGATGAGTCCGACGCTTATGTATTTTGGTCGGTTCCTTCGTGAAGACGCATTTAATTCGCTGTGGATCTGTATTTCGCTCGCCTGCTTTTTTGCGTATCGGTGGACAGGAAAACCAGCGATGGCCATTGGCTGTAGCGCATTTCTTGCGATGCAGTTTTGCAATAAAGAGAATTCGTACCTGCACATGTTCATTTGGTTGTCGGGTGCTGCTGCCATTTCTTTTTTAGCGCGCCAAAAAGACTTGGCTGCCGACATGTGGAAGAGCAACGCACCCACGTCTCTTTCTTCTGTCTCCGACAAAATGGCTTTGTGGGTGAATTGCATAGTTGTTTTCTCGGTTATTTTTGTGCTCTTTTATTCAAGTTTTTTCAGGCACTCCAAAGGGGCTATGCATGGTATTCTTGATGGACTGTATCGCGAGAGTCTTCTCTACTGGTGGGAACAAAACCAGAAGCGGCGCATAGACGGCCCTTTCGATTATCATTCTCCGCTTGTGTTTAATTATGAGTTTGCGCTCATTCCGGCGCTGATTGCAGCGTGGTTTAGGAGTGTGCGGCTCTCAGCGCTGACGCTCGCACATTCGGCTGTGCGCTTCCCATATGCCTTTCTTAAAAACTTTCGCGCAGTGATTGTTTTTGCTGTTGTGCTTCTGGGACTTGTTTTTTTCTTTCCGCGTGTTGGTCTGACAACCGATGGATGCTCATTCTCTGAACTCTGCCTGAAGGGACTTGCACCCGAGGGGTTGGCCAACTTCGCTGATAAGTTCGCTCATCTTTTGCATATCGCGCATACGCGTCATTTGCTGCAGATCATTACCGTTGCACTCTTGGGAGCAATTGCGGTGGTGGCGAGTGTAAACCTTGGACGCCGTCTAGATGCTTTTTTATGGTGGTGGGCTACAGGCGCGATAGGGGCCTATTCGTATGTGGGCGAAAAAGTTCCTTGGCTGCTTATCTATATTCTTCTTCCCCTAATTGTTCTTGCAGGGTTTGAAATGGGACGCAGTCTCTCGAAAGACTCGCCATGGATCGATACTTTTTACGAGTTTAGGTCGGCAGACGTCCGTCAGTTGCTCGAGGATTGGGAGCAGCGTTGGAAAAGGCGAGCAGGGCGGGTGCTGACCGTCCTAACGGTTCTGCTCTTGGCTTTTGCTGGATGGAAGGCGGTGCGTCTCTCGTTCGTGCGTCCGAGTGATCCTCTGGAGAGGTTGGTCTTCACGCAGACCACTCCCACCCCTGTAGAGGTTCGGGAGCGTTGGCTCGGGGTGGCGAAAATTGCCAATCGAACTCCAAAAGTGACGATGTTTGGTGAGGCAACGTGGCCAATGGCTTGGTATGTTCAGGGATTTCCGGGACATGACTTTACCAAACCGCCGACAGCGGCTGCGGCCGAGGCCTTTGATGCCATCTTTCTCGATACGACCGAGCTCAGTTATGCACGCGAGCAGCTGACCGCATTCGACGTGTATAAAATTCCCCTGCGGCATTGGTGGGTTCCGAAGCCGAACCCCAGCCTGACAGAAATTCTTGAATATTTCTTGACGAGTCAGCCATATCCGAGGGAACTCCGTCAGTCTCCACAGGAGATGGGCTTCGGTCAAACGGAGGTTTTGTATCTGGAGAACCGAAGGCAGGGTCGATTGTTCGAATCGACGGATCGGTTCAATGGCGGACAACTCCTCGCGCAAGCCGGTCGTTCATCCGTCCCTGCATCCGATTCGACGCAGGAACAGCCATCAGCTCCTGTTGAAAGGAATGAATAGTGCGATATAAAATTACACTCATCGCTGCGGCCTTGGTTGCATTTTTTGGAGCCGTGTTTACCGGTGCTCTTTTCTATTTGAGTGATTTGCTGCTTTTTCCCTTTAAGCCCAGAGAAAAGTGGATTTCTGTTGAGACAATCGATTGTACTCAGTGGATGAAAGAGTACGCTTTCGCTGACCTGCGTGAAGGTTTTCCTTCCAAGAAGGCGCTTGATATCAGTTGCGACGATTCGCTCAATTTGCCTGCGCAAAGTTTCTACACGAAATCGTCTCGGGGTGAGAGGATCCATTACAAGGTCTATGAAAATCTGACTCAGGAACAGCAGAAGTCTCCGCAGCAGCCTCCTTTGTTTTTTCATGTGCATGGGGTTTCTGGAACGCACATGCATGGCGCCCGCTACTTCAAAATGGCGCAGCGTTTGGGCTTTCAGCTCGCAGTTATGGACCTGAGTAATCATGGTCTTTCCGATCATAACGGATTGGGAGCAAGTTATGGCTGCAGGGAGCAATATGATGTTCTTGCCGTGCTCGAGGCTCTCAAGGCTCAATTTCCCAACAGAAAAATTCTTTGGCACTCAACGTCCATGGGGACGATGGCCTCGCTCAATGCGGCAGGAGTTCTCTTGCCAAAAGAACAGAGCGAGTCTGAAAAGTCTGTTTTGGCGTTCGTTCTGGAAAACCCGATTCCTTCTGTCGAACAGTTAGTTCTGAGCACACCCAAGAAACCCAACG
This sequence comes from uncultured Oligoflexia bacterium, assembly GCA_964460155.1. Classification (GTDB taxonomy): domain Bacteria; phylum Bdellovibrionota_B; class Oligoflexia; order Silvanigrellales; family Silvanigrellaceae; genus RFOM01. The sequence continues at coordinate 2,969 of CAYWSV010000161.1, forward strand.
TGCCGCAGGGCTTTATTTCACTGGGTGTTTGGTTGGCGGAGAAGCGCGGTCGAGTTGATTTCTCGAGCTGTGAGCCGATTCGCTCGGCTCCCAAAGTGAGCGTTCCCACTTACGTTTATAATTCTGTGAACGACGACATTGTCTCACCTGAAGTGTCGGGGCAGATTGTCGCCGCTCTTCCAAAAGATAGCGTATTCAGAGTGAAAGTCTTCCAAAAAGGTGCTCACTCGACGGTCTGGAATGGAAATCCCGAAGAGGTCGAAAAAGATTTCGCCGAATTGTGGGCCGCTTCGACGTCGAAGATGAGCAAGTAAACTTTATCCGAGGTTCCGTTTTTATGCCCGTGCGTACCTATACGAGACTTATTGCTATCGTTGGTCGGCCCAACGTTGGTAAAAGCACGCTTTTCAACCGCATCGTTAAACAGAGAAAAAGTCTCGTTCATGATGAGCCCGGTGTCACCCGTGACCGCATTTTTGCCCGCGCGGAATTTTCGGGCACCAATTTCTACTTGTGCGATACGGGAGGTTTCGAACCGACATCGCGCGACAACATCAAACGTCAGCTCGTCGAGCAGGCCGAACTTGCAATTGAAGAAGCGGACGTCGTTATTTTTGTCACCGATGCGCGAGAAGGTTTGCATCCGGTCGATTCTGATCTCATTCGACGTCTGCGTCGTGCAGACAAGTTCTTTGTTGTTGCTGCCAATAAATGTGACCTTCCAAAAGATGACCATCTCGCCGAAGACTTTCGTAAGTTGGGTGTTGAACATATCTTTGCCGTGAGTGCCGAACATGGTCGCGGTATGGGCGAGTTGCTTGAAACAGTGACCGAGGTCATCAGCGCGAAACCTCAGCTACCTTCAGAAGCTGAAGAACAGATCAAACTGGCAATTATTGGTCGTCCTAACGTCGGAAAATCCTCGATTTTGAATCGTATTGCCGGCGAAACTCGAAGCATCGTCGATTCTCGACCAGGAACGACGCGAGACGTCGTAGACATTACGCTGCGTGCATTTGGTCGCGAATTTAAAGTGCTCGATACTGCTGGTATCCGTCGTAAAAGCCGCATGTCAGACAGGCTTGAAAAGTATTCGGCGTTGCGCTCGGTGGCCTGCCTTGAAGAATGCGACGTTGCAGTGCTTGTTATTAATGCTGATGAAGGTCCGACCGAAGGCGACGCCCGTGTGGCTGGATACGCATTCGAGATGCGTAAGCCGATTGTAGTGGTGGTAAACAAGTGGGACTTGGTTGAAGACAAGACTTCAACGACAATCAACCGTTATCAGGAAGAACTACACACGGCCCTGCGTTACATTCGCTATGCGCCCACGTTGTTTACGAGTGCCGTTGAGAATCAGCGCATCAGTAAGATTCTTCCTTTGTGTATTGAAATGTACAACGAGAGTCGACGCCGAGTTTCAACGTCTGAGTTGAATAAAACACTCAGAGGTATTCTCGAGAAGCACACGCCTCCGCTGACAAAGAACAGGTCGCGGCGCATTAAGTTCTTCTATGCAACGCAAATTGCGAGTGCTCCGCCGCGATTCATTATTTTTTGTTCCGATCCCAAGGATGTTCACTTCAGCTATAAGAGATTTCTTGAGAATGAATTCCGTGAGGCCTTTGGATTTGAGCATATCCCAATCAGTATTTTCCTGCGCGAGCGTTCCCGCAAAGCACATGGTTCGAAGCCCGAAGAGGATTTGCTCGACATGCCCAAAACCAAATTTGATTTGGAGTGGGATGACGACGAAAACCTCAATATCGATCCGTCCGAATATACCGATGCGGAAATTGTTTACGATGATGAGGTCGGGCCTTAGGAATGCAGTTGGATTCCCGATTAGCCAATCGTTTAAAGCACTCTGAAGCGCTCTGGGAGCGCTATCTTGAGTCGCCCTCACCACGACAGTTAGACAAATGGATGTCGGAAACGCTGAAAGCGGAAAAGCGTTTTGGCAGTCAGGATCGTCGTTTTTATAGTGATGTTCTTTTTGCAGCAGCCCGGTTTGTTACGTTGGGGCTGTTTTTGCAGAAAACGTCTCCACGGTTTTTTGATTTGGAACATACGCCGGTTGCCGAGCGTGCAGCAGCGCTCAATGAGTTTTGCTTATCTATTGAAGATGAAAAATCTCTATGGCAAGCCATACGTCAATTTTCGTCGCAAAAAGCAATTCATCTCGCGCATCAGTCAGTCGCTGATGTGAAGGCGCTCGAGAGTGTTCAGCAGAAGTTGCTTTCGTTGGTATCTTCTGAGTCTGCTTGGACTCGTGATGACCTCAAGATCCTATTGATTGCGCACGGAATACCACCACAGTGGGCAGACGCACTTAAGCGACGCATCGAAACGTCATGTTGGTCAAAAGAAAAGACACTGGCGTTTTTAAAAATGCAGAACGAACGGCCGCCACTTTGGATTCGTCTCAATAAATTATCCGCACGTGAAGATATCGAGAAAGAGTTTTTCGAGCGCGGACTGACTCTTGAGTGGTTTGGTACAGATGATTGCGCGCGTGTTTCTGGCTCATTCGGAGTTTATCAGACCGACGTTTTCAAGTCTGGAGTGTTTGAGGTTCAGGACTGGGCAAGCCAACAAATCGCACGCTCGGCGCGAGCTCAACCCGGACAAAAAATTTGGGATGCATGTGCCGGAGGGGGCGGAAAAACCGTTGCACTTGCGGCGTCTATGCAAGGCCGTGGTGCTTTGTATGCGTCGGATATTCGCGAATTTAAACTTGCTGAGGCGCGGCGCAGATGTCAGCGCGCAGGGTTTTATAATTTGCGAACGTTGGCATGGAACGGACAAGTTTTTCCAAAATTTGGAAAAGAGGTGCACGTGCAGGCAGGCTTCGATGCAGTGCTGGTCGATGCGCCTTGCAGCTCGTCGGGAACATGGCGTCGGAATCCCGATGCGCGTTTACGCGTCGGAGACCCCGATGGTCGGCACTCGTTGTACACTCTACAGAAAGACCTCATTGCACGTGCCTTGCAGCAGGTCAGGCCGCAAGGTCGCCTGATTTACGGCACTTGCAGCTGGTGTGTTGAGGAAAATGAGGATGTTATCGCTGCACTGGAAAAGCAGCTTCCTGCTGGCACAGTGTTGGCCGAGCGTGTCAGCCTCTTAGGTGCTCCGGAGATTGGTTCGGATACGAAGTTTGCGGCTGAGCTGCTTCTCACGGGCGGCCGTCCAGAGCTCCGAGCATAACCACCCTTATTTCGGTATCTATCTAAATATTTTGTCAAGTTTCCATATTGTTTGGCCGAACCCCTACTGTCGATTTGTTGCCTTGGGGATGCCATGTCAGTTGGGTCTGGCGAACAGAGCAGTGCACCGCCGTGCCGTTGTCACTTTATCGTGAACGGCTCGGCAGGCAATGCGCAGCGAGAGCGTGTCATTGCAACCCTGAAGTTGGGATTGCCTCAACTGAGTCCCACTCTGCATGAGCCAACCACAGTCGATGAATTGCTTCGCTTGCTTCGGTCGCTTCCAGTTGATGATGATGTCGTCGTAGCTGGTGGAGACGGAACTTTGCAGTGTGCCTTGCCTGCGTTGGTTGAAACACGACGGCCCATAGTTATGTTGCCTCTGGGAACAGCCAATGATTTTGCCACTCATTGGGGATTCACTCCCGATCTCGTGTGTGTTTACCACGCTCTCAAGCGTCGTGTGATCAAGCGTGTCGATATCATTCAATGCAACGAATACTATTTTGCAACAGTTGGTGGACTGGGAGTCGGTGCCCTTCTGGCTCGGGATTTCAACGTACTCAGGCGGTCATCACGTGTTTTGAACAAGGCATTTCAATATACAGGAACAGAAATTTATACCGGTCTTGCTGCTGCCACGATTCTTGGCCGTCGCTCGTATCTTCGAGAATTTCGCATCGAGACTGAATCAGACGTTCGCTCGGGAATGTTCAGTAATATTTTCATATGCAATCAGCCTAGATTGGGTGGTGACATGATGGTCGCACCGCGAGCCAAAGCTTCGGATGGCCTTTTTGATGTTCTTATTCTTAAAGCAAAGTTACCTCACGAATTACTTCTCTCGCTTGCGGACTTGCGTTTTCACCGAGAACCTCGCCTTTCGGAGCGTTTACGCGCGCAAGAGATGATCATTCGTGCAATAGACAAACGGGAAAACTTATTTTTTGCCGATGGCGAAGCCTTTGGATTGAGTCATGAGCTCCACGTAAAAGTTCATGTCGGAGCGCTGAGTATTCTCACAGCCGGAGATATGGCGTCATGACGTTTCAGAAAAAGCGCAAAATTGTCGTACTTAATTTTCTGGAAATCGGCGCAGATGTGGCTGGTTCATTTGAATTGGATGGAATATTCTTTGAGGTGATTGAAAAGAGAATTGGATGGGACTTCTCTGCGGCCCACTTTCTTATTCATGAGCTGGATGGCGAAGCCGATGCATTTGTTTTGAGTGGAGTGCGCGATAAATCATCCTTTGGTCAACGCGAAGTTCTCCATCTTCCGACCCGTGATTTGGTGCGTTTTGCCGATCGCACTCCGGTCTACACTGGGCTCGAGCTGAGCACACTCTTTGCCAATTGGACCATTCGCAAAATGCTGCGCGACGAGCCACATCTCTTTAAGGCAAAGAAGGTCCTATTCCACACGGCACTCTATACGCCTTTTGCAGACACTTTCAGAGAGTGTGGAGCTGTGGTTCAGTCCGCAGACCCTTTGTTCTTATTTGGTTTGCCTACATTGCTAAAGAATCCCAGCCAAATACAACGATTTTTTAAAATGGTTTCACCGTTGCTTTCCTCTAAAGTCGTTGCCGGTCGGCATGTGTTCTCTAGGTGGATGACGCAAAATACTCGCAAGCGAATGGCAGAGTGGATACGCAACACAGACGTTTTAGTCACCTACTCGGCTCTACTGGGAGATGTTCAGGAACCTGAAATTTTCGAAGGAAAAATTATCTTCACTGATTTTCTCTCTGAAAGTCAGCGGCTCAAGTTGATGCGGTTTAATCCGGCGCAGATTATTGAATTTGCTCCGAACGTAGAGGC
>CAYWSV010000162.1:0-7992 GCA_964460155.1 uncultured Oligoflexia bacterium
TCAGATGACAAAGCCGATACAGGCCCACTTGTGCTCGGACGCCAATAAAAACCAAAATAAAATCTCAGCATTCGTGCGCGCTAGAACGCTAGTTCTAGGTCGATCTCTATTTGTTTAAGGTCTATGTGGAAGCCATCCAAATCGGTGCGTCCATCGGCGTTTGCATTTCCAAAAACATGAAATCCAAAGTTAATGTCCTCATTTAGCTTTAGGTGCTTCTCAATGAGACTTCGTAACAACACGGGAGAGACAACTTGGGGGTTGAAGAACGAAAATTCGTTCACCCAGTCGTCTGCAACTGTCTGACCACTTGGTTTGTCGAAACAAAATGCACTCGTTCCAAGGCAGAACTGGTCAGAGTATCGCCGGTTGCCAAACTTAATGCTGTCGGCTGATGAGTGAAATTCCTCAAGAACATTGCTCATGATTTTATCAATCAAGACCATCGGGTCAGAGAGACGCAGTATTGTTGGTTTTCTTTTGAGCCCCAAGGGATTAACGACATCATCAGAGGCTAAAACATTTGAATTCAGGAGAAAGACGAGCCTGTCTGAATAAAACGGGACACCGTCTGCAAACTCGGAACCGTCAGTTTTTATTTTTCTTGCCACACTCGAAAAACGTGCACCACACAACGGAGTTTTCGTTACGTCAGGCAACTTATCTTTTGCAACAACTAACGATAGCCTTGGCGAAACATAGTGAATCTGTGGGTGCCATTCGGACTGAAATTTTGGAACAGCTTTTTCGAGCGTATTTGTCCAGACCAAAGTCTGCTTTGTCCAGATGAGTTTCGATGAATCTGGGCACTCTTTGGGAACAGTTTTTACATCTTCCACATTCAACGACGCAGCCGGTTTTTCGATGTGCTTACCGTCAACTGATATTTTATCAAAACTCAGCTTGAGTTTTGGTTTGGTTCTTAAGAAAGCCGTTTCATTTGGGTCTGTCGTTGAAAAAAACAAATCAACCGACTTCACCGTTTTTGGAATGGAAATGACAGGCCTGCCCTCACGCAGGGATATTTTCTTTCCGCTCGAACCAGACAACTCCAGCTGGGGTTGATTGAGTGCAACGTTCGCCGGCTTCGATAACGTAACGGAACAATTCACCTCATAAACGTCTTGGCTGTTCGTGGTTTCCAGAGAGTTTTTCAGTGCGTCGGCCGAAAAGCAGTCCGGGACCAAATTCACGCCTGCAACATCAATTGAAGGTTTTTCGAAATCATCATTGGAATTTTGGTCGACGCCGTTATTCGTTTGCTTGGCCTTATCTAAGTCTCCTTGCTTCGTGGAATTTCGGGCAGGTTGAGTTGCACCTGAGCAGGAATTCAAACTCAGTGTAAACAAAAAATAGATGACGAGGAGAATCGGGGGCCGATTCATCGTGCTCTCCAAGTGCACCTCTTCCCATCAATACTGTTTCGGAAACATCTCCCGGTCGAGTGAGCCAAAATTGTTAAGAAGCTGTAATTAAGAAATAATTTTTCGCTTCTCAGGGGTCGAGCAGCGTATTGCGTGACAATCGATTGTTGTAAAACTGTAGATAAGCACGCGCTCTCTGAACGATTCCAGTGAATTCATCGCTTGTCGGAGCCCTGCCCTTTTGTGGCGAAAGTGTGTCTTCTTTCAGCTCAACAATTTCCGTTTTTCCGAACTCAGACGCATGAGCAACATTGACGGCTTGATCCGAACTCATGCTGCTTCCGTCTGCAGGCATACGCACGACTGTGCGACCTTCCTGATACCAAAACCAGTCGCCTGCTCGATTTGCAGCACGCGCGTATTTTTCAGGTAAAAAAGCACTCTGCCCCAAGGGTAAAAGAGGCTCTGAAAACTTCGATGCATCTATCCCAAGAAGATCAAGAAGAGTCGGAAACACATCCGCATGCTGTACAAGTCGATGACTCACTGCCGGTTTCAGCTGTCCGGAAGGATCATAAAAAATTAATGGGACGCGGTAGTGTCCTTGCTCGGTCGTAAACTGCGGAGACTCTAAGTCTGATGTGTGGTCTCCAGTAATCACAAAAAGCGTTTTGTTGAACCAAGGCTGCCGAGACGCTGTTTCGAAAAACTTTTCCACAGCGTAGTCTGCGTAGGCAAGACTCTTGTGAAACGGAAGTCTTCCGTTGGGCAGTTTATCCTTAAGATGCTCAGGTATTTTGTATGGATTGTGGCTCGATAGAGTAAAAATCCCAACCGTAAATGGCTGTTTGATTAGGTTGATTCTCTCGGCTGCAAACTGCAAAAACGGCTCATCATAAATTCCCCAGCTGCCATCGTAGTCTTTGTCGCCATTTGGGTAATCATAGCGCCCATAGAATTTTGGAAATCCAAAAAGCTTGGCACTCGAATCAATAAACATCGAACCATTGTTACATCCGTGAAAAAACTCATTGGAATATCCTCGTTTCGCAAGTTCATGCCCCAGCGAAAGAGTTTTAACCGAACTGTACTGGGAGGTGATGAACGGATCACCAACCATTGCTGGTAAACTGGCGAGAAGAGAGGGAAACGCATCAATGGAAGTGCGACCGTTGGCGTACACGTTATCAAAGTACAAACTCTTTTCTGACAGAGATTTGATAAACGGCGCATAGTTTTTATTGATTCCCTTGTAGCCCATGTATTCGAGCCCAAGACTTTCAACCACGAGGATAACAACATTGTAATTCTCGAGAGCCACTGGAGCATGGCGATGGCGGGGCACATCCAAAATTCGCCGAGCTTCTGCATCATCTGCGAAATATTGAATCACAGGTAGCTGCCGGTTCTCTGCGCTATGGGTCATTTGAAAACTTGTACTCAGTGCCAAAGCAGCTAGCTGTGGATGTCCAAGAAGCATGGCGTGAGCGGTGTTAATTGGTTTTGTTTGCAAACCTCCGCGCAACCCCAAAACACCAACCACGAGCCCAGCGAGGACAACAGCAACAAGACGACCTATGCCAATTGGATTTTGGATTTCTGAACTCTGTATGCGTGTTTTTCGCCAAAGCAAGCCCATTAGACCAATGAGAATCACACTGAACAGGGGAACAATCCAAAAATTTCGCAGCAATTGAAGACTCTGATCGAAGGTATCTGAGGACAAACTCAGCACTGCCAGAGTTGTTCTGCGTCCTGTAAACCGAAAATATTGGGTGTCTGACAATTCGCAAAAAATAAATGCGCAATGCAGAAGAAATGCAAATGCCGAATAGACCGTCGAAAATCGCTGTGCAATCCGAGAACGACTCTTCCAATGCCAGACTTCAAGCAGGAACAGGGGCAAAAGAGTTGCTGCAACAACCCAGCCATCGAAGCGTATTCCCAAGCCGAATGCCGAGGCGATGTCCCATGCCGAAAAAGAATGAAATGACTGCTGATTGAATATGAAAAAAAGTGTCCGGGTCAGAGAATAGAGCAGCATCAACCCGACCGCGCGCACAATAAAACTCAACGGAAAGACAGAGAGTTTTGCGGCATTCATCAGTCTTTGGTCCTATTTTAAAAATATCAAGATTCCTTGGTTTCAATACAGAACAGGGCAGGTGTAACATGAGAGCACAATCACGACAAAATCTCGGGAGATTCTTATGCACGTCTTTCAAAAGCTCCGATGGATGGTCTGTGTCCCGCTTTTAATGTTCATCTTTTCGGCTTGCGCATGCAAAGGCCCTGCAAACACCCAAACACCGACCGTAGGCGCCGGCTCGGCAGAGTCCACGACAGAAGCAACTCGCGGGATCACCGCCGAAGGCTGCGCACGGACAGGGTGCAGTGGTCATATTTGTGCAAATGCCGGAGAAGACATCGTCAGCACTTGTGTATGGCGAGAGGAATATGCCTGCTACAAAACAGCGCGCTGTGAGAAACAAACCGATGGAAAATGTGGCTGGACTCCATCCGCAGCTCTCAGCGATTGTTTGTCCTCGGCAAAGGCAAAATAATAAAAAAACGAGGCCCGTGAAAGACACGCGCCTCGTTTTCCGCACTCACTCAAAATTCAGTTGAGTTCTTTAAGTCCGGCCGCAAGCCAAGCTGAATAGTGCGGAAGCGACGTCAGAATTGTCACAGCCGCTGCGCACCCGCCATTGGCATCGTCGGGCCCCCGCACAATCACTCCCACAAGCTTTGCCTTATTTGCCCGCATTACAAACGCGGGGCCACCAGAATCACCCATGCACCCACCTGCAGGACGCTCGACGCGTCCCGCCTTCGTCGTATCACCGCTTCCAGCGAACCACTCAGTTTTGTTTCGCAGCTGCTCCCGCAACGGCACGCTCACGCTGCGCAGGCGAGGCAGCGAGATTTGATCGTCGCTTAGGTCTCTCCCGTATCCCGCTAAGACCAACTCCTCACCTTCCTGCAGAGGAGCATCGGTGTTGCCGAGTAAAGAGACAGCTGCCTTATCCGCTGGTACATCATCTTGCAGCCGGACAAGTGCTAAATCGTGGATAGATTCCGTTGGGTTCCAGACGTCGCCCACTCGAGCAGTCCAATCATCACGGTATTCCGGGTGAACGAGAATCTTCTGAGCACGAATTCCAGTCATTCTGTCGACCCGCGAGTCGGTTTTAAAGAAAGCCTCGACCTTCAGGTCTTTGAGGCTAGCCCTGTAGACCCGACCGGATTGAGGATCCTTCAAGCCAATCATTTTTGGAAAACAATGCGCAGCCGAAACGAGTGCATTTTTGCTGACAACAGCAGCCGAGCAGCGCCAGCTCAAACGAATTCCGCGCAGGTTCTGGGGCAAATCCTCACCCTCGGTGACTGCACCATTGAGCAATCTGACCGTGTGTTTGTATTCAAAACGCGACACATCGGTGATGATTCCGCCACCCACAATACCGTGACTGTCGCTTCCCGAGGCAGGAACAGCGCTCAATCCGAGTGGTGCAAGTGCGAGGGTCAGTGTCAAAGTGCGCAGGACAGACGTGATAGGCATGCCTACTTCCTCCGGATTCCCACAGGGGACACGTCCGAATCATAATTGGATTTCATGATTCCCGCAGACCAAAATTGGTCAATTGGCCGATAGGCTGACAGTGAATGATGCAAATTTTGCAGGGGAAGAAGAAAGAGTGGTGCGCAGAGAGAGACTCGAACTCTCATGCCTTGCGGCGCTCGCACCTGAAACGAGTGCGTCTACCAATTTCGCCATCTGCGCACGGCGACCTTGTGGTATGCTAGCAAAATCCGGAAGTCAAGGGTGGTAAACACATGAACGCGCCTCCTGCTCTCATTATAGAAGTCATTGTTTTAGCCGTGCTGACGGTTCTCAACGGTCTGTTCGCCATGGCCGAATTCTCTTTAGTTTCAGCCAGCAGAACAAATCTCGAAAAACTCTCGAAGGAAGGCGACTCGGGAGCCACCGCGGCTCTTGACCTCAGCCAACGCCCATCGGAGCTTCTCTCAACGGTTCAGGTCGGCATGACACTTATCGCGCTCGCGGCCGGCGTTTATTCGGGAACATCGTTCGTCGGCCAGTTACAGTCGTTTTTTATTCGCTTCGATCTCTCGGAAACTTTAAGCCGATGGCTCGCCTCGGGCATCGTTATTCTCGTCATCACCTTCATCACAGTCGTTTTCGGCGAGCTACTTCCCAAGCGAATCGCACTCAGCGCGCCAACATCCGTCGCTCTGTATGCTGGCCGACCGGTGCTCATCCTTGCTCGCATTTTTCAACCCGTAATCACTCTACTGGCGAAAACAACCGATGCTCTGTGCCGCGTTTTGGGTTTGGGAACAGCAAACTCATCTGCAGTCAGTACCGAGGAAATAAAATCATTTCTGCAGGAGAGCGCAAAGACTGGCGCCTTCGACGCTACGGAACAGCGCATGGTTCAGGGCGTCATTGAATTCAGCGAAGCACGAATCAGTTCCTTCATGACTCCCCGCCCCGAAGTCATTTGGCTCGATATCGACGATCCGGCAGAGAAAAACCGAAAAAAAATAATCGATGCTCGCCACTCTCATTTCCCTGTCGTCAAAGGCTCGCTCGACAACGTTGTGGGAGTGATTCACGTTAAAGATATTCTGAGCCGACAACTTCTCGGACAACCCTTTGACCTCACACTTTACCTCGAACAAGCACTTTTTTTACCCGAAAGTGCGGACGCTTCACGCAGTGTTGATCTCTTCCGAAATTCTGCAACCCACTTCGCATTTGTGGTTGACGAATACGGCAACGTGCAGGGTGTGCTGACTCTGACAGACATTTTACGCGCTATTGTTGGCGATTTTGCAGACACCATGGACGACAAATCCACAACAATACTAAAGCGTCAGGATGGAACATGGATCGTTGACGGCTTGGTGACTGTTCAAGAATTGCGTGAACAATTGAACTTGCCTAAATTACGGGGCGAAGACAGCGGCAATTTCCACACGACTGCGGGTTTCGTCCTCAGTGAACTGGGAAAAATCCCGAAAACTGGCGATTTTTTTGAGTCCGACGGTGTCCGCTATGAGGTCATCGACATGGACGGCAACCGCGTCGACAAGGTTCTCATCAACCTGCCCCCAAAGCAGACACCCTGAGACCTCGGTTTATTATCCGAGATTGTTAGCGTCATCATTCATGCGCTGATCATTCAATTTCAATCACGTCATCGTAATCAACTTTGAACACCGGCGGTATAAACGACTGACGTCGCAGGCCGGCAAAATCTTTAAACGCATCCAAGCAGTTAAATTGATACGTTCCCTCTTCACTCACCTTGTTCGCGCGGCACAAGGAAACTCCATTGTCCCGACGCGTTAGGCGTCCCATTCTGTATCCAATGTATTTTGGAGTTGTAATGATAAGCTCATACGTGTTTGCAACTTGCCAGCTTGTGCCCATGCTGATTTGAATCATCGTCTGAGGATCAATTGCCGTCAGGTCAATCGCGCCCCCATTTGAGCCGTAAAATTTAAAACGCATCTCATCGACTTTAATGGCCTCGGATATAAATCCAACTTTATCAAGATAGTCTTTACAAATGTCAGGCAAATTGCGTCGATAATAATCGGTGAGTTTGATGGCATCGAAATACTCACGTTTGGGTCGCGTATAACTGAAGTCAACACGTTGCGCTTTGTTAAACGATACACCCACGGACAACGGTGAATTTCCTGATCCAAGCGCATCGACAAGCCCCAAACGAGCATTGCCAGTGAGCTGAAATGCATTCGACTTCATGGGTAATTCTGTGTTGTCTGTCACACGTAATTGAGTTGGAGTTCCAGCCACCTGATTGGGAAAACAACTTTCGGGAGGAGCAATGAGCTGCATCTCGTAAGGTTTTCCACCGACCAGCGTTCCGGTTCCGGCAAATTCAAGTGGTGTTTCATAGGGAATAAATCCAACATTGAGAATTTCTGCACGGAGAATCTGCTCGGGATTACTATTTCCGCACGCAACTAAAAATACCGCACCTAACGGTGCAAGCCACCGGCTGAACATATGAACTCCTTCCTCTAAATCTTTCTTGGATTCGGAGTCCACGCTGCAAAATTTACATCTTTTTTTTAGAGACCGAGATTTTTTTCCGGAGGGCACAAAAAAGACAGACTTTCTGTCTGCAAATATCACGCCTTAAGGTTACAGCCGGCGCACGTTCCAGCGGACCGTCTTCTCATGCACATCCGCGCTCAGACGCAGTTGATCCAACAAACGCTCAACGACGAACAACGCCATCTGCTCAACAGTCTGGGGGCGATTGTAAAATGCGGGCATTGCGGGAACGATTGCGGCGCCTGACTGTGCAAGTGTGAGCATGTTTTGAATGTGAATTGTACTCAGCGGTGTTTCTCGCGGAGCGATCACTAAAGGCCTTCTCTCTTTCATCATAACATCCGCACACCGTTCCAAAAGACACGTACTCATGCCATGTGCGATGCGCGCCATGGTTCCCATACTACAGGGCACAACCAACATGTGCGTCGCACCCTCAGACCCGCTTGCGATGGGTGCATAAAAATCATCATTGGAAAAAACGCGCAGCTCCGCAGCGTGCTCAGCCGACAA
>CAYWSV010000163.1:0-227 GCA_964460155.1 uncultured Oligoflexia bacterium
GAAGTGTGGTTGAGTTTTCTGGTCTGGGCGTGAATGTTCCAGTTGCAGGACCAGCAGACCAATCGGTTTTTGTTACGGGTTCGAGTTATGCAGCAGCGCATATTAGTGGATTGTGCGCGCGAATTCTTGAGATTCGTCCAGAATCGAGCCCACTCGATGTTAAAATTCTCTTACGAGAGTACGCGCTATCGATGAGTGGTGGCAGTCAGGTGGCTTGAGATTTAGGT
>CAYWSV010000163.1:237-1491 GCA_964460155.1 uncultured Oligoflexia bacterium
AAAGTGCCGAGCCTATTCTCAAAGTCGTAGCACCAGCCCGCAGGGCGATCTCGAGATCGTCGCTCATTCCAAGAGAAATTTTCGGTTCTCGGGTTCTTCTCGAAGGATCGCGCAAAGAATACTGTTCCCACAGAATTTTGGCTGAACTTGTGAACTGTTCATAAAGCCAATTTAAGCGTTGAGGCTCGGCGTCAGCGGGTCCAATACCCATGAATCCCTCCCAGAGAATTCCGGGAAGCTGACTGAGTTGTTTGCAGATCTCCTCGGCTTCAGAACGGGTGCATCCCGATTTGTTGAGGTCAGTGGGGTCGACCTGCAATTGCAAAAGAACCCGCAGTGGATTCGACGGATCGGCAACTTTCGCTAGCTCTGTTAGAAGCGAAAACCTGTCGAGTGAGTGAATGAGTGGCTGATTAAAGACCACTTTTTTGATTTTGTTTGTTTGCAGTCGGCCGATAAAATGCCAGCGAATATCCACAAGGTCCGAGAGTTCAGCGACCTTCTGAAAATATTCCTGAGCATAGCTCTCACCAAAGTCACGAAGCCCGAGGCTGTAGAGCTCTCGAATAGCCTCTGAGGGGTGCCCCTTACTCACCGCAATTAAGGTGACATCAGAGGGTTTGCGCCCCGTACCCATGAGTGCGGTAGCAATCCTCGAGCGGATGGCTGTGAGTCTGTCTTCGGCCGAGCCTTGCTTTTCTTGGATGCTTACCAATTCGTCGTCAGTCATCATTCAGCGTGAGCCACTTACGGAGTGTGAGAACAACGTGAGCCATTGGCAATCCCACCACATTTGTATAGCTGCCCTCAATCGACTCAACAAAGGTGAGGGCATGCCCCTGAATGCCATAAGAGCCTGCTTTATCGAAGGGCTCTCCGCTTGCAATGTAGCGGGCAATTTCGTCATCAAAAAGTTGTCTAAAAAGCACCTGTGTCTGCACCGTCTTGCATTCAATGACCTCGCCTGTTGTACCGTTGCACAAGGCATACCCTGTCATGACACGGTGTGTGCGAGCTGAAAGCTTTTCCAGCATGCGTCTGGCATCAGTCGCATCGGTGGGTTTCTCAAGAACCTCATTGTCATAAGCAACGACAATAGTGTCAGCAGCAAGAACCAAGGAATTTGCGACGGCAACCGGTTGATTGCTGCACACGGCTAATGCCTTTTCGCGGGCGTTTCTTTGAACATAATCCTCGGGTCGTTCGCCGTTCCGGCGTTTCTCTTCAATGTTCGAAACAAGAACTTCGTGGCGG
>CAYWSV010000163.1:1501-7976 GCA_964460155.1 uncultured Oligoflexia bacterium
CAGAAGATCACGACGTCTTGGCGACGCGCTTGCGAGGACAATCTTTTCAAACATGGTCAATATGCTCCCACAGCAGACCTTGCCTACTTTGGCATCGGGGCTCAGCCTCTCAATAGGCAGATTACTCCCTCTCTGACAATTTCCGCTCCCGCTGGGCGAGCCATGACCAGAGCGATTCGCTCAGAATGCCTAAAATGAGGTCAGGAGTCGGAGTATTATGGAATTAAATGAAGACATGCTCAATGAGCTGAGGGCAGAAAGCGCCGAGCTTGTCGAGCGGTTTGCCCGAGTCTGGCTGTCACTCAACACCTCTGTAGAGCAGGGGCGTGCCGTGTCGCGCGACGACGTGGATGAGCTTTTCCGTTCGTTGCATAGTTTAAAGAGTCTGTCCGAAATTGCGAATCGGCAAAGGCTGGTCTCGGCTTTGCATCTTATTGAAGACCGGTTGACCAAGGTTCGTGAGGGGCAGTCTTCTCTCGAAATCGCTGATTTGGAAGTTCTCGCAGAAGCTCAACTCGTCCTCGAGAAGATTTTTGTCGGAAGTCTTACGACTGACGATGATGTTTTGATGGCAGAGCTTGAAGATTTGGCGCAGAAATTTTGTCTCGGATCACCTCAGGTCCTTGTGCAGACGCCAAAGACTCAAACGGCAAAGATTGAAGAAATATCAGCCGACGAAACGTCGCGTGTTGAAGCCTATCGTGCTCGTGAAGAGATGATTTTTGCTCTTTCCGGAGAGGGAAATTCAGAGGATATCCGTGCCCGCATTCTCCCAATTGGTGATCTGCTTGTCCAGCGTTCCGTGGGAGAGAAATATCTTTTCATTTTTGCTGCTGAACTTGAGCAGTCGTTGGTCGAGGCTATTGTCGAAAATTCGGTTCAGTTAGTCCAAAAGGATGTGCTGGAAGTTTCGGCCTTTATGCGGTCTTGGGCCTCCTCGTGCGGCGAAACAGTTGATGCTCTGCCTCAGCAAACCTCTCAAGTTTCGTTGAGCGAGAAAATTGTTAATTCGACGCCTGCGGAACATGCAATCAGTGTCTCGGATGCGATTGAACACGGTGAAAGTGTTGAGTCTGAAAGCACAGATTCTGCTGATCCCGAGATGGTTGCCGACTTTTTAATGAACGCCAGCGAACTTCTCGAAACATTGACTCAGTCCTTGTTGGAGTTAGAGACGAATCCCAACGATTCGTCGACCATCGAGAATATCTTCCGTGCGGCTCACACAATTAAGGGAACCTCAGGAATGCTGGGGTTTTCGACTATTGAGAAATTGTGCCATGTGCTTGAAAATACGTTCGATCGTATTCGCCGTGGACAACTTTCAGCAACGCCTGTCTTGGTTGATCAACTCCTTGTTGGTTGGGACAAAGTTCGTGAGCTTTTCAGCATGCTCGAACGTGGGCAGAAGCCCTCGTTGCCCATCGATCAGTATCTGCAGCAGCTCTTTGCTGCAGAGAAGGGCGTGACTGCTGTAAAGCCTCCGAAAGAGGAACAACCAGCAGCCTCGACGCAAAAAAACGAATCACAGGGAACAATTCGTGTTGACCTTAAGCGGCTCGACAGTCTGGTCAATCTTGTGGGTGAGCTTGTCATCGATCGTACGCGTTTTGCGCGTATCGAAGAAGCCATGAGAACACGCGGTGCGAGCGCAGATCTCAGTCATCAGATGGCTGAAAGTGTTCTGCTCTTTGGTCGCCACATGAATGAAGTTCAAAACATCATCATGAAAGTGCGCATGGTTCCCGTGGGCAATGTCTTTTATAAATTTGCTCGAATGGTGCGCGACCTTGGACGGCAAACCGGTAAGGAAGTGGATCTTGTCATTGAAGGTGGGGAAACAGAACTCGACAAAACTCTGGTCGAAGATCTTGGTGATCCGCTGGTTCATCTTATTCGAAACAGTGTCGACCATGGCATTGAAAGTCCTGAAGTTCGCGAGTCAAAAGGTAAGTCCAGACGCGGACAGATTCGTCTGAACGCAGCTCAACAAGGGAACATGATTGTTATCTCGGTCAGTGACGATGGAAATGGTTTGGACGTCGATAGAATTCGAGCTAAAGCGATCAAAAATGGCCTCATTAAAGAATCCGACCAAATTCCGGCGAAGGATATCTTTAATTTAATTTTTGAGGCTGGATTTTCGACGGCTGAAAAGGTCACCAATATTTCCGGCCGCGGCGTTGGTATGGATGTCGTCAAGAAGAACATTCAGAAACTTAAAGGTGTTATTGAAATTAATTCCGAATCGGGCCGCGGCACAACAATTATGATCAAGTTACCCATTACCTTGGCAATCGTTCCGAGCCTTATGGTTGAGGTGAAGGGTGAGAATTTTGCAATTCCTCTGGTGAATGTGATCGAAAGTATTCGAATCGACCCCTCCGAAATTCAACAGATGGGCTCGTCTCAATTTGTTAAATTACGCGAGCAAGTTGTTCCGATTGTAAATTTCGCGGACGTGCTTGGACTGAATGGAATGGCTCAGCATTTTTGGTATCGCGTCGATACTCCAACATCGACTCTCAGAAGACGTCGCGAGCGTCTTGTTTTTGTTGTCATAGGAATTGGCCCCGAGCGTCTTGGACTTGTTGTCGACAGACTTGTCGGCCAGCAGGAAATTGTCATCAAGAGTCTCGGTCGATTGCTCAGAAACCACTCCTCTTTAGCTGGTGGCTGCGTGATGGGCGACGGTCGTGTCGCGCTTGTTTTAGATGTTGCAGAGATCTTCGGTCAGGACGGTATGCAAAGAGGTGCACATGCTCGAAGAGCTTCGTAAGCAACTTGGCGCTCAGCTCAGTCTCGATGCTGACCAACCGACGGCATTGATGCACGATGGTCGGCAGTTCCTGACGTTGCGGGTGGCTTCGCAAGAACTTCTTGTTTCGGTCGATGACGTCCGAGAAATAATAATGCCTCCACCAATTGCTTATCTTCCGCGCAGTCAGCTTGAGCTCGAGGGTGTGATTGCTCTTCGGGGTGAAATACTTCCGGTTGTGAATCTGCGGCGGATGCTTGGATTGCCGCAGGGGACGCTGACTCCGGCGACACGCATACTTATTGTTCGCCCGAAAGACGATGAATTTGGAATTATTGTAGACGAAATTACCGAGTTTATATGGTTGTCGGAGCATGAGCTCGATGATGGTGCGCAGGGATACCTGAGCGACGAATTTAAAGTCGTTTCAAAAGTTGCCAAAACGGCCGGAGCTGTTCGGCCCGTTCTTGATGTTGGAATTGTTCTGACAAGCGTCTTTACGAAGGGAGATGGTGATGAACACAAATCTGCCTGAAGGCTCACCCAGACGTTGTGCCTTTGCAAAGCCTTTGTGTGGTTTGCTGACAATCATCGTTGCCGGACTCTGTGCATCTTGCGTACCGCAGCCACGCACGGCGACAAAGATTAAGGTGCTCAGCCTGAATCCAGATGAATATATTGGCAATCGTGTCTATTTGGCTGGTCGTGTTCAGGGTGTGGGGCCTGCTGAATCTTACCTCATTATTGAGGATGACACGGGCCGAATTCTGGTCGGAACCGAACAGATTGCCCACAAAGTCGGCTGTCAGCAAAACGCCAAAATTGAGCTCGCTGGCACCTTGAGGCATCTGAAAAGCGTATCCCAGCCTTACTTTTCAATGGACTCTTTGGTAGACTGCAAGCCTTAATCGAATTGTTTGCAAGGCGTTTGCATGAAGTCATTGATAGCGACTGGAATTGTCCTCGGACTTTTGACCGGGTGCCGGTACATCACTTATTTGCGTAAACAACCTCTGACTCTTGATGCACCTGCAGACATGGAGTTGGTCGTTTACCGACAGGTCGGCAAACAGGGGCAGCGCGTGATGAGCCCTGTAGGTCTGATTCGCGGTGGCCAAACCATCCAGCTGGAAGAGGGCGATTACCTCGTCGCCAACGAGTGCTCGGGATACGAATTCAAACAAAGCAAAGATCGTCCAACCAAGATCCCCGTGCGTCGGTTGAAACTGACCCTTCATGGTGAGCAGGTCTTGAATTCATCCTCCGAGAAGACCGGAGAGTCGACAACAGAGACTCCCGAAACGACGGAAAAAACGGATGGGAATTCTGCTCCCACTGCACCCGCGGAAACTGCTGCTCAGGTTCAACCGGCTCAATCTGCAACAGCTTCTGCTCAACCTTCTCCAATTCCCGCAGTATCTCCAGAAGCAAAACCCGCACCCGAGCCGAAGGGCGTCGTTCACACAACATGTGTCGATCCGCTAGACCAACAGAGAAACGAATGGACACATCGTCGCGAGTTCGACATTTTACCTGGCACAACCGAAATGCGAATCGGTGGTCGAACAATCAAGCTTGAAAATCATGGCGAGACTGCAGAGCCGATCTCACTTGATCTTTATCCAATTGCCATCACCTCGCAGTTTCCCGAAATCCATGCGCGCTTTTATTTGTCCCCCGAAGAAAACGACTCCAAAACAGAGGTGACCGTTGTTGGGCTTGAGGCCAACAAACCAACCTGGCTCCTGCCCGGAAATTATTCTTTGGAGGTCAATGGTACGCGCCGCAAGATGAGTGTTGAGAAGGGAGCGCGAACCGAAATGACGGTCGGTGTCATGCGCATCGAGATGCCCGAACATTTTCCCATCGAGGAAAGGCTCAAGGCTGGTGGCCAACCTGTGTTCGTTTATCTCGATACGGGTGCGCTTTTAAACATGAACACCGACTATCTTGTTTTTTCTGGGAGCTACACAGTCTCAATCGAGGGGTCCGAGGTTCAGGAAGTTTTTCAGGTTGAGAGTGGGCAGAAGACGGTGATCAAAACGTTCGGTGCACGCGTCGATGTGCCTTCATGTCCCGAGACAGTCAAAAACTGCAAGGGCGCTCCGCGCGTTACAATTCATCGTGAACAAAAACCATATGCACTCATGACTGTTGAACCACGACTGCCATTTCTGCTGCTTGAAGGAAGCTATGAATATGGGGTCGAAGGGATGCGTGGTATCAAGAGAAGTTTGCAGCGACGCTCTGAGGCACTTGCCGGAGAACCACTCGCGAGAGTTCGCCTGAAGTGGGATGTTCGTCAGTCTTCCGGTCGCTACCGGACAGATCTCGTGCGCATTGAAAGCCGTGGTCAAAGCACCTTTGGTCGGTCGCTGGATCTTTTGTTTCACAGACCTGACGAAGTTTATGTGCCCGCGGGCAATTATGATTTGACATATTTTGTTGGGGATCCACTGGCAGAGCGAAGCAAGTCGAGACAATCACTGTTGCTCGAACCTGGACAGACACGCGAAGTTGTTGTGCCTATTTACATTGAGAAAACCAATCGCTCGGACGATGGACAAGCTGGAGCTTCGCAACGCGCCTCGGTTCCAATGGAAAGCCCTGCGGGGCGCTCTGGAGCAAAGCAAAAGGAAGCAACAAATTCGGGAGAGCAAAACTCTCCCATGGCATTGCCCCGCAGTTTGACTCCTCTCCGGAGATAAGCTTTCTACAAGGGCTTCAGTGATTCGTATTACTTCTTATTTCCGCCGCAGGTAATAATGTACTTCAGCATGTCATCGAGCCCTTTGTTGAGCTGATTAGATTTGACCTGAACCTGATCGTCGCGCACCTGAGGTGAATTTGGAATCGCGAGAAGCGCCTTCCAATACGATTCAAAATTAGGGTGTTCTTCCTGTCCCCATTTGAATTCATTGTTGAACATTTCACTCAGCTTTTTCTTAGGTGCCTCGTTTTGTTTCTCATCGTTGATCTCTCCAAAACCATAAAGTTGGAGAAGGACCACTCGATTGTCTTTGCCTAACTCTTTTCGGGCCTCGATAATTTGGCTAGGTACGCGATCTGTGGGCAGACCATCTGTCACAAGAATCATAACCCCAGAGCGTTTGTCATCGGGTTTCTTTTCCTGATTCAGAAGCGTCTTTGCAGCTTTAAATGCGGTAACGTAGGGCGTCATTCCGTTGGGTAAATGAGTAAATTTTAGTGTGTCCCAAATCTTCTGGTTGAACTCCCCTGAAGTCGGAATTTTAGATACGTCATTCATTTTTTCCGGCAGACCCGTATTACCGCCAGAGTAGAAGACAGGTTCAGACATATCTTGTTCAGTTGGAACACTGTTCGGTTCACTCGGTGTTCTCGGGAAATGGGAGAGACCAATATCAATTCCCGCAAAATTCGGATTCGCGCTTCGTGCTTCAAGTGCAGCTTTTTGTAGTTTACGAATTGCCTTGTACACCGCATATTGACGATAGGTATAAATGCCTTCGGTATTGAGTCCAGCGAGGTCTTCATCCTTGAGCAGGTATTTGTCGTCCGAGAATTGCTTGATGGGGTCAGAGCCATTTAGATTCGCACCCGATTGAACCTTTCCGGGTGTTTCGCTGTTTGAGCGAGTGTTGTCGACCACGAAAGCGACGCGCACTGGACGATAAGGGTCGGAACAAGCAACCATTTCGCTTCCCAACGACTTAGCACCGAATGGCGTAGGGAAGG
>CAYWSV010000164.1:0-7884 GCA_964460155.1 uncultured Oligoflexia bacterium
CGAATCGCTCGTGTACGTGGAAAAACGTGACACTCCGTGAAACTCCAAAAGGCAAGTGCGACGTCAAGGGTGGTGCAGGAAAGGAACTTTACAAAGGCGGAGATGTAACACACCTGCAATGCTTGACTCAGTGCGATAATTTCAAAAATACAAATGCAAACAGAAGTTGTGTGTGGGAACCAAATGCAGCTGCGCAGAAAGAAGGATTGCAAAAATCCACGATCAAATAACCTGAGTGGGTTGAGCAGAACGATACGGGATGGGAGTTGTGTTAACTCCCATCCCGTTTGCTTTTAACACGGAACCATTCAGGCTCGCATCTCTTATTGCGATCAATCAATATGTGCCTGATACAAATAACCAACGCTTCCAACACGACCAAGCGCGCACCCCGAGACTTCATCTTCAAGCTGAACTTTTAAGTGAGCCGCTTCGGGACGTCCGTCATTCAAAACTTTCACGCGCAGCTTTTGACCTTGCTGAAGTGAACACTTTTGCGTGTCGGCAAGTTGCGCGGATTGCTCGGTAGAAACTTTGAGCCAAGTGTCATGTCTCATGGAAAGAACAACTCCTGCCGTTGGACTCGGCACGTTGGCCCACGTCTGACCACTTACAGGTCTAGGTGTTGCAGGCGTCGTCGGGGTTTGATTGTTCCGTGCGGATTGACTCACTCGCTTCCAAACATTTTCGAGTCCCAGAATATCGTCGGCTGTGAGACTTCCGGAGGCAGCACTCAAATTCGCCTGCATCACAGCCCCTTTAGTGTTGCTGTGATGCAGTCCAAAGGCATGACCCAACTCGTGCAAAATCGTTTTGCGTCCACCTGTTGAATCTCGGCGGGGATTCGTCATACCTGCCATGTTTAAGAACAAGCTTCCGTCGCCAACCAAATAAACCCCTAGAGTGGGCGATGAAGACTGCGAAATTTCTCGCTGAAACGAACTTTCATTGTAGTGCAAAACGACTCTAACTATCCCTTTGGCTACATCTGGCTGACACCCTGAATCCAATTGCTGAATTGTAACGTTCAAATTGATGCCACGAAACCATTCCAAAAATGCATACCGAACGAGAGTCGAAAAATTTTGGGAGTCCTTTTCAAATCGAGCGCGATCGGGTTGACCCTCAGCATCGAGACAAAATGACACGCGTGACTGCTGAGCGACAGCAATCAAAAGATTGCTTCGTGAATCGGCCCACCAACTCCCGACGGCATACGCAACTTCAGCATCTGTTCTCACCTTTTGCCGACATGATGAAATGCAAACAAGAACACCAACAGCAGCGAACAGCTTCAACATTTGAATCGCACCTTCAGCTGTGGCTCCTCAGAGATCCAATACGCGACTTTCGCGCGGTGTCAGCGGAGCCGACACGGTGGTATCGGAATAGGTACCGTCGGACTTAAATGCACGTAGTATGTAGCTAACCGGCGGTAAATACCTAAGATCATACCCTCCGTTCTTCACATCACTCACAGCCTCGGCGTTGTCACACGAACTTGTCGGGTCGGGAACCCCAGGTCCGGGTCGGGAGCTTGTATTCCTTGGGTCCTGAGGCATGGGGTGAGACGCATGTGAATCACGAAGGTTGGGCATTTCACTTTGTTCCATATGTCTCCGGCCGGAATCATGGTTCATGTTCAAAGGTCTGTCTCCATCATTCTTCAATTTGTGCCCGTCCGGACGCCGCCGTCCACCCACATTGTAGGCGCAAACACGAGTGATGTTCGTGTCGCTCACACCGCCATAAAGCCGTGCCGCGAGACGCGCAGGGACAACATGCACAAACGGGTTAAGAGCGTAGCTACTGTCGGGTAGACGAACCAATGAACGGCGCAAATCAACGTGAATGAGAATTTCGTTTTCAGATTCTTCCTGAACATCGAACTCCTCGACGATTGTGAATTCCTTTCGACCAAAAGGACTCTTGGGAAAACGCACTGGCACCCGTCGACCGTCGGCTTTGAGCACACCCTCGACAGGCGCAGTTTCATTTAAAAAGAGTCGCAGACCTTCATAAGTTCCAGGGGGAAGATCGCGCGAAAAGGGCAAGACCTGTGTTCTTCCGTCGGAAAGCGAAAGCAGGTCCACTTCAAGCTCTTTATCCAATTCGTAATAATAGAGCTGGGAGTCTGCGCACTTTCGCACAGGGTCCTTCAAACACCGTCCTGTTCCCTCGGGCGCAAATGCAATCGCAAAAACAGTCACAAACAGATTCGACATATCGTCAACGGGAGCATCAGCCAGTGCCACTGTAACGTTGCCGGGTTTAATCGGCTTACTCGTTTGCGGATTTCCTGCCTGAACGCGACAACCTCCTTCACTCAACACCACTGCAGTCATGACCAACAACGGTAGCAGCCGGAACCTCAGAAATGATTTAATCATGTGATTCAATCTCGACTTCATTTCTTGCCCCCCGACGTCTTCGTCAACGGAAATATCTGCATTGAAATTTGAACAACTCTGCTCGATTCAGAGACCTCAGTTGGCGGATGTTCCTCATAAACATGCCTTGAAAAATCCTGAATTTGTGTCTTAATCTTTTCAAATTGTTCTTGAGTGAGAGTCAAAATCAGAGAATTAATGTCGCGCTCTTCAGCCGGACAGTCGGTGACCGCTGCATGAGCCAAATCAAGAAGGGTTTGATGGTATCGGACCATCGCAACACCCGCGACTTCCGGGCCTGTAGCAACATCTGTCTGCAGTGCAATGTATCGCTGAGCTTCAGTGTCCAACTTTGCGTAACCAATCCGGCACAAAAGCTTTAAGCCGCTGTTTATTTCATCCAGAGTCAATTTGGGTCTGATGCGATCCTGAAACCACTGAGGCTCGGACGAACAGTCTGGAAAACTCATCAGTTCAAGAAGAACTGCATGCGACCAGTGGCCAAAAAAATCGAGCTGCCACTTATCTAATTCGTTAACGACAAGGCTGCCTTTTAGGGCAACCAGTTTGCGGAAGACCGACTCTCGAACAACGGGGTCCCGTGCGTAACTATGCTCAACCAACAATTCGAAGTATTGCCGCTCTCGACCAACAATTCCCAAACTTGCAATAATCTTTTTGCATGTCTTTGGAGTCAGAGGACGACGACCACGAATCAGGGCGTTCATCAAATTGTTTCGACCGAGTCCAGCATCGAATGCAAAATCAAAATATGTGTACTCGGGTTCTTCCTTTTTTATGGCTGAGTAGATGGCCTCGAGATACGCTCGATGGTCGAGGTACTCCGATGGTCTGACGATTTCATTGCAAATTGTTCTGAGTCTGAGTTTTTCCACAGCCCCTCAGTCCTCCCAAGGAAGCGTATCGTCAATTTGTCTCAAATAATAAACGAAAAACTCAAAGAACACGTAATGATACGTTTTTTGACTCAGGACAAAAGCGCCTTAGAGTGTCTCATGCATCATAAAGGCCGAACTCCGACGTAGGCCCCCAATCCCGCGGAAATAATCGCGCGCTCCAGATCTGTCAGTCTGGCCTTCACAAACTGCTCTTCCATGAGCTGGGATATTTTAACCCGCGAAGCAACATCGGCGGGCTTGGCTCCACCACCCGTGACAGGACTCAGCAATGCTTTGAGCTCCGATTGTATTTCCGGAGGCAGAGGACGAGGAGCAGACAGTTTCGTATTTTTCATCTGCGTCGCAGCATTGCGCAATCCATTCATTGCCAGCTTGAATCTTTCCCATGCCGGCCCACCCTTGCTGTTGAGTTGCACAATGATCTCTTGCTTGGTCAGCCCGGCCTTGGGCGTGATATTCAGGAGATTTTTCCAGAATTGCGGATTTAGAACGTGCCCCAAAACAGATTTGCTTGTCCCGAGTGCCCGAGCAGTGTGAAAAATTCCTTTGCGTGCCAGATTGTAAACATCGGCTGCAATCATCGTGTAATAGGCGGTCTGCATCGCAACTTTAAGCGGGCTTAGCGGTAAATCCTCAATCCATCGGCTGAGTGGAATACTCACAGCTGTGAAAACTCCTCCCGCAGCAATCGCAACCCCAAAGGCGCTCGACGCCATGACTGTTGCAGCGCTTCCCGCAGAGGTGATTCCTGCAGCGGCTGCAGCAGTCGATGAGGCTCCCGCAGTAAAGTAACCAATTGTCCCCGCCGTTGCCGTCCACATCGAACCCATGGCTGCGCCTAAGGCAGGCAGAGATGCAGCACTCAAAACAACCGCCGCGCCAACGCCCACAGCGACCTTACGCGCCCCGTCGACCTGTTGCTTCAACCAAACTTTTGAGAACTCTTCGAGATCCAGCGGACCTTTGTCGTCTTCAGGCAGTCCGAGCATCTGCTTAGCAATGCTTTGTTCATCAGAAGCTTCTTTTCCTTCAAAGAAACGATCCGAGGGGAGTGGTGCAGGAAAAGCAATTTGGTTGGCCCATGAATCAGGTCTGTGAGTCACCATCACGGTGCGAGCTAATGGTTTGCGGCGAATAAAAATAGCCGAGAGCTCTTGCCAATTCCCAGTCACACGAATGGCCTGATATAACTTTCCGTCTGCACCGCGGACAAAAACAAACTCAAATTGTCGGACATCTCCGAGTATCGTTGTTCCCCAATTAGGATCAGTCGCAAACGATGTACAGTCTTTCGGATTACTCGTCCCAGTGCCATTTTGGCCCAGTAATGTATTGGGATCTCCCAATGCAGGAGTTATCCGACAACCAAAAAATCTGAGCGTGTTCGTCTCGTCCGGAGAAGTCACTGCAACTTTCATTTCGTTCAGTAGAGTGCCAACCTCTCCCGAAGGAAGAAACTCTTCAAACTGACTTTTGCGTCGATGAACATTGACCTTAACCTTACCGTTCCGACCACCTTCAAGATTGAGTGCAAAGGAGTTAAGTGCAGAACAATCGGCTTTAACCTGACCTTCGGTGTCGGGGTCCAACAATCCAGACTCATCCGACGGAGCACATGCTTCTGAGATCTTTCTTTGTGTTTCCGGATCCAAATTATCGCGGTCTTCAATTCCATATGAGCGACTCGAGGGCTTCTGTTTAATACAACCCGAGGAAACAACTCCCGCCAAAATGAACCCTAAAATTCCGCATTTTAGAAGTCGGTGGTGCATTTTTAGATTCATAACTCCGCCTCCCGAAGGCCGAAAATTAATTCGTCATCCAGACACATCAGGCAACAATAGGACTCGAAATCCTAAAACTGCGCACGCCATTGTTAGCTCCTGCATCTTTGTCCGCATTCGTTGGACGCGGATACATGATCTCATTCATTTCACTCAATTGAATAAGACCACTTGCCTCGAAGGAACGAATCTTTCCAAGCACCTGCATTTCGGCAAGCCTAAAAGATTCTGCGTCTAAACCACGAAGTGTTTCGGCACTGTCATTCCAATCGTTGGCCACCTCTTCAGGTGCTTTGCTCAGAATCAACTGACGAATTTTGTCTCGCGTGCCCGCAAGGAAAGTCACCATGACCTGAGGATCAAGAGCAAGGAAAATTTCAAGCAATAGCCCATCACTGAGGTAAGCAAGCGTTTCCACACTCACGAGGCGGCTTCGAACCTGCCGAGCTAGTTCTGGATTTGTGCGATCAAGATTGGCCATCATCTCGTCCTGACTTTCTCTGTCACCACGTTCCATCAAATCAATAATAACATCTGCACCACCGAGCATTTCTCCATCGGCAGCACCCAGCCGCTCGATTTTTCTCTTCAGAGCCTGTGCAACGTTGAAAAGATATTCGCGCGGCAAAGATTCCTTCACACACAACTCTCTGAGCAGGGCGGTTTTGAGATTTCCTTCGAAAAGTTCAAATACAGCTCGACGCTTTTCGGTTGTCAGCTGCGTGAGGACGACCGCCTGCGAACGAGCACTCTCGTCCATCAAAAGATCGTAAATCTGTCGAGCAGAATAGGACTTCAGGAAGTCGAACATATCCTTTGTTCTTTGCGTCATTTGCCGTAATCTTCCGGCAGTCATTTTCATCTTAAGGCTGCGCAAAACGGTGAGTTGCTCGCCATCCCCAACAATCGGTGCATTGACATGAATATACTCTGCCAGAAGGGTAACTTCCTTTTTAACGTCAGCATCACCCATCAGATCATAAACCAAAATATCACCCAAAACGGAAACGCATTTTGCAGCGAACTCAATTCCATCTTCGCGCAGGACACGCGAGAAGACATCACGCGCAATCTTTGGTTGCGAGACAAACATCTGCGTCAGCTCCTCACGCAGTGCTTGAATGTTCATACGCATTGCAACTTCGTCATTGACTCCAAGAGCGGGATGAAGTGGCAATCGAGAACGCAGCGGAGCAACGCTCATTCCTATGCCTGCAGCAGAGCGAGGAACAGCAGATTCAAATTCAGTATCACCAGATGCACGCAGGTCGGCAGCGTTCTCTCCAGCAAACTCTCCCAAAGGAGGCAGACTTCCTCTGCCTTCGGATATGAGGTGTTGCACCTGCTTACCGGTCAGAACAAACCTCAATCCAAAGGCTGCAATTAAAAGTAAAAGTCCAATTGCTCCTGCAATCAGAAGTACACGTTCTTGAGTCCAGAAGCTCGAAAAATTGTCTGTGCTATTGGTTGTCCGGTTGTCAGTCATACTCTTGGATTGTTCCGTCTCGCGAGAAGACATTTTCATCTCCATCGAAGACAGATTTTTTTCGGACGTCGACTCACTCCGCTTTTCGCGGTCGCTTTCTCTTTCGCGTTGCCTCTCGCTTTCCTTTTCGCGGCTCAGTGTATCCCGTTCGCGGATGATCTCCTTGGTATTTGCAAATTCGCGGAAAATCTTTAATGCACGGCCTAATTTCTCGAGCCCCCAAGGGTCCTGACGTTCTTCGTCGGTATCTTTTTGAATTTCTTGGGCGGATTTGGGCATGGTTGCAAGCTTAACGTTCAGAGTGCCCGGCCCATAGGTTTCGAGATGCTCCTGAACAAGATTCTCGATGCGTAACCGCCGATCTTCTCCCATCTCGGTGTCGACAAGAAGATCTGCCGTGACGCTCGTCACCATAAGAGCATACTTGCTGTCGCGGATAACAACAGCCCGACGCGACATCGACGACTGAGCCTCTTCCAGAGGAATCTTCGTTGTCTTCAATTCGACCGACTGCAAACGACAATCAACAGTACAAAAATCATTCAGTAACCGCACAAGTGCAGTTTTAACCATTTCGACTGCTTCTACCTTGGCCTCGGCCTCAGCACGCACAACGTGTGGAGGGTCGGGTAAGGTTGTTCGGGTGAATTCAATTTCAACGGGAGTCGAATAGCGACGCGCCGAACGAAGGAGGACGTCCTGTATGCGTTCGATGTTGGATTTTCCAAGTCTGTTGTCGATGAGAATCTCTGCCGACGCCCTTCTGACGACAAAATTTCGAGCTGCCGACGGCGTTGTTTCAAAACCAAGTGAAGCCGAACTGATGTCAAAGACTTCTCGTGCTTCAACATCAACTCCAAGTAATGTACATCCATCAGGACAATACTTTGCAACATCCTGCTGGATGACGTTGCGAAGTCTTTGTGCGATTTCATCTTCAAATCTAATCTTTTCAGAATCACCCGCAGGCACAGCAATAACTGGGTTTGCTACCCCCCCGGTCGATTTGAAAACACAAATGAACGCAGTCAGACAAAGAACGAACTGAATCAAGAGAGCAAACATTCGATGTGAGCGCGCACGCTGCTGCGCGTTCGTCATCGCAATGTTTGTTTTCCGATTCAGAATCATCACTGATACACCCTTATTACAACCCTGCGATTTGCAGCTCGCGCACGTTCAAGCTCCGAGCCGGTTTTTCCGGCCACAGATATTTTTGGACGTGAGGCACCAAATCCCGCAACACTCAGTCTCTCCTGAGAGACATTTAGCTCCCGCATTTTGTTGAGCAACGCCACTCCACG
>CAYWSV010000165.1:0-7841 GCA_964460155.1 uncultured Oligoflexia bacterium
GATGAATATCTTCAAAAGAATTCTGACTGGAATCGCTGAAGATGTCGTCGGTGTTTCCGACGAGGACCATGTCTTCAACGTTTTCAAGGTATCCTTTTTTGATGAGAAGGTTATTTATTTTTGTTGAGATTCTGGCGACGAGATTTTGGATACTCTCGTTTGTCGGCGCCTGAGCAGCGTAAAATTTTAAACGACCGGTTGATTTCTTTTCATAGACACCGTCAAGCGCAATGACGTGAAAATGGATATTTAAATTTGCGGCGCTGCCGAATCTTTGTATGAAGACAACCAGTCCGGAGAGGCCTTTTTCAATGCCTGCTGAGTGCTGCAGATGCGCAGTGAGTTCTGCACAAACTTTCTCACACACCTTTGCGCAGAGTGATTTTGAACGCGCCATCCACAGTCGTAATTGAACAGGAAACGTGACGACAAATTGTCGCACAGGGACAAGCACCAGCAGCCGCAGTGGAATCTTGTCAGCCCGTCAGGCGCTCTACGTGAATAACACCGTCAAGCGCTTCAAGCCGTTCATGAATATCGCGCAGCTGTGAAATGCTGCTGACATGCACTCGAATTGTAATGATTCCCCGCTTGTCGGGTGTGGTCTGAACATCTGCTCCGGTGATGTTGATCTGGGTTGAAGAGATGAGTTTGGTGATGTTCGCCAACATACCTTGTTTGTCGTGCGCGGTGATTTTGAGTCTCACGTTGTGCTCAGCATTTCCAGATTGATTCCAGCGGCACTCGACCTGTCGAGCAGGGTCGTTCGACAGAGCCCACGGACAACTGGCTGAATGAACGGTGACACCACGTCCGCGCGAAACGAATCCCGTGATGGGCTGTCCGGGCAGCGGCTCACAGCATTTGGCCAAGCGAACGACCAAATCTTGCATTCCCTGAACAATGACCGAGTCCTCGGCTTTGCGTCCCGCACGGTTTTTAAAGCGTCGAGTGGGTTGTGATTCCTGCTCTGTGGCTTCATTTTGAATAGCGCCGAACAGATTGTCGATTTGTTGTTGGAACTGTTGTTGCTGCTGAATTTCGGGGACCAATGCCGCAGGCAATTGAGTGATTATTTTTGCCAGCGATTGTTCAGCATCAATTTTTCCATAGCCAATTTGCAACACATAGTCGTCCAGACTGCCAACGGGAAGGACGCGGTTGAGGTCTGCGAAGACTCCCGTTTTGATTGCTCTGTCATAGGTGAGATTGTGTTTTTCAAGCGCGGTCTCGAGCATTTCGAGGCCTGCACGTTTAGCTTCTTCGCGCTCTTCGCTACGCAAGTAGGCGCGAATTTTGTTGCGAGCTTTACTCGTGGTGCAATAGGAAAGCCAATCTTTTGTGGCTCTGATTTTGTTGCCAGAAAGAATTTCGACCACGTCACCACTGCGTAACGGTGTGCGCAGTGGACTCATTCGACCATTGATTTTCGCGCCGGTGGTGCGCAATCCCAGGTCAGAGTGAACCCCGAAAGCAAAGTCGAGACACGTTGAATTGCGGCGAAGCTCAAAAACATCACCCTTGGGTGAAAATACATAGACCTCGTCGTCGAAGAGATCGACTTTAACGGCCTCGAGGAATTCATTGGGGTCTGAGAGTTCTTTTTGATGGCGAACAATTTGTTTAAGCCAATTGAATTTTTCGAGGTCCGACTGACTCATAGGTTCATCGCCCGAGCGGGCTTGTTCGCGTGAGTTTCGTTTTTCTTTATAGGCCCAGTGTGCAGCAATTCCGTTTTCAGCGATGTAGTGCATTTCGGCTGTGCGGATCTGCACTTCCAAGAGCTCACCACGCGCGGCTACAATAGTGGTATGTAAACTTTGATAAAGGTTCGCCTTTGGCATGGCGATGTAATCTTTAAAACGCCCCGGGACGGGTTTATAG
Source organism: uncultured Oligoflexia bacterium (assembly GCA_964460155.1). Taxonomy (GTDB): domain Bacteria; phylum Bdellovibrionota_B; class Oligoflexia; order Silvanigrellales; family Silvanigrellaceae; genus RFOM01. The sequence continues at coordinate 1,885 of CAYWSV010000165.1, forward strand.
GTGCTATGAACAATCCCGAGTGTTTCATAACATTCGCTGACATTGTTGACGATGACACGCAGAGCAAAGAGGTCGTAGATGTCTTCGAACTCCATCTGTTTTTCAGACATTTTCTTATAGATGGAGTGAAAATGTTTTGCGCGGCCTTCGACCTTCGCCTTGATGTTGTGTGCTTGCAATTCAGCTGCAAGATGCTCACGTGCAGCGTTAATGACTTTTTCCCGTTCGTCGCGTTTTTGTGAAACGCGGGCAACCAGATTCGAATAGACCGACGGTTTGAGTTCTTTCAGGCAAAGGTCTTCAAGCTCAGCTTTAATTTTGTAGATACCAAGACGGCCCGCAAGCTGAGCGTAGATCTCGCTCGTTTCCTCGGCGATGCGTTGGCGTTTATCTAACGGGAGCGCTTTGAGAGTGCGCATGTTGTGCAATCGGTCGGCCAGCTTCACGACGATGACGCGAATGTCGCGTGACATGGCGACAATCATTTTGCGGAAGTTTTCTGCGAGCTTTTCTTGAGACGAACGGAATTCAACCTTTGCAAGCTTTGTGAGTCCGTCAACAATGGAGGCAACATTGGCGCCAAATTGTTTTTCGACCTCTTCGACACTGACGTGTGTGTCTTCGACGACGTCATGCAAAATCGCAGCAACAAGTGACGTTTCATCCATTCTGAATTCAGAAAGAATTTCAGCCACAGCAATGGGGTGCACAATATAAGGCTCACCACTTTTGCGGAGTTGTCCAGAGTGGAGCGAATGGGCAAACAGGTAAGCCTTACGCAGACGCGCAATTGAACTTTCGTCCAAATAGGCAGATGTTTGTGCCGTCAATCGCGCGAAGGCCTCCTCAGCAGGATCGCCTGATTGCGTGACGGGTGGTTTCGAGTGGTCTGTATTGTTCGGGTGTTCGCTCACTGCGGAAGTCTCCTCCGCCGAAGTTTCTACTCCGGGACGAAAAACTGGTAAATTACCCTCATTGTCACTTTAACGCATCTGAGCGACAGTTTGTGGGTTGTTTTCATGGAATTGACTAATCTCATCTGGCATTTGGGCGCCGCAATCGCGGCGGTCTGGGCAGCGTTTGCCTATCGCGGACTGTCTGCTCGTTATGCAGAACTGAAGGATTCAGTCCTAGTCTCAGTGCTTCCATTACACCCATTCGCAGTCGGTGAGGGGGAAGCGAAGCTGCCCGTGGTGAACGAACGTTCGCTGCGCATTCGAGCTCTGCGCTGGGTTTTGGCTGAGTTTCGCTCGGCACACGGAGTTGAGGTGGTGTTCGAAGGGCAGGACAACCTTTTGAGGTTAGAGCAGGCTCAGTGGGTCGTTGTTGTGTCGGAACTCGTGCGATGTGTTCAGGGCGGTGCGCGTTTGCCGCAAACGCTCAATTGGCTTGACCAAAACGAGAATGGTATGAGTGCTCAAATGTTCGTTCAAAAGCTTGGTGAGTGTGGGCGTCGGGGGCAAAAAATGACCCTGCAATGGAACGCGGCCGCATTTGCAGGACAGGGAGGTTGGCAATGGCGTATATCGTGACACAAGGTCGGCTTGTTTGTGGAGTCTTTGCTGTTGTTCTGGCGAGCCGTGTGGGGTCGTTCGGTTCCGCTGTTCAGGCGAGTCAACAATCTTTTGCGAATCAGTGCGCAACACGGGGCGCTCAGCTGAAGTCGGATGAACTGCAAGGCTTGCTTGCCGAGTATTCGCTGGCAGACACGCGGGTCCGGCAGGGGCTGATTTCCCTCATGCAAAAATCCGACAACCGCTGTCGCGCATCTCTTGAGAAATGGCTGACCGAGATTCGCGACCGGCCGATGGATCATCGTTCAAATACGGGCCGGATGGCGGCTGTGACTCTTGGTGTTTTGTTGGAGTTGCCGGTTGCGCGCCAGCTGGTTGAAGCCGAAGCGGCTTCGGGTGGTGGAGTTGAATGGTTGGCGACACTTCGTCAGTGGGACGACAAGGCTTATCATGCTCTTTTGAGTCAGTGGATTCAGCGCGCGGCAGTCGAGATTCGACGCGAGCGTGGTTTGGGTCGGTTATCTCCGGAGCTATACGGTAAAAATCAGATCAGCGATGCGGGTGCTGGAGCTTCAGCGTTATCTGCGTCGTTTTCTCCGGTTGTTCTTGATTTGTTTCTCAAATCGGTTGCGCAAAGAAAGCCAACCCGAGAGGAATTGTCTGCGCTTAATGCTCTTTTTGTGAACTTCAGTGCAGGAGCTCGAAGTTTGTATTCTGATTCTTTTATTCGTGTGCTGCGTAAAAACGCGGTTGCGTGGATGGCGGAGTTTCGCACGGAATCTGCGTGGTCTCAGTTTCAGCTGATGGAGCTCATGGGGAAAACTGGTGGAGCAGAAATGGTGCGCGAACTGATGTGGCTGAGTCAGAATCACAATGACATGCGAATGAAGAGCCGAGCTGCTCAGGTTCTTGATGAAGCAACTCGGCTGCGATGACGCACTTAATTACGGTGCGTCGATATTAGCCTTCAAGTCGCTCTTTGCAGTTGTGCACGTTGCGCTTGCAGGGTCAGCACCGCGTGCTACGCAGCTGTCGATAACCTTCTTCTGCAAATCATGAATCGCTTTGACGCGATCTTTTTGTTCTTGAGTCAAGCTGTCGAAAGCAGGTAAAACGGCCTTCAGCTGCTCCGCGTACTTGTCCTGAATTTCCTTGGCTTTTGCGAGGAAAACCTCACGTGTTCCTGCAACCGAGCGTAACGCAGTGAGATCTGTCGCCATGGCTTTGAGAATGGGTTCGACCTTAGTTCTGTCGATGCCCAGAACAGAATCTTTCTTCACGTCGGCAGATTTAAACAACTCGATGATGTCGGCGGGCAGTGGGGCATGTGGTGGTTTGCCCTGTCCACCTTTTCCATGAGGACCTTTGTGGTGACCGCGACCACCTCCGTCTGCGTGTTTGCCCTCGGGTCGACCAGAACCGCCCTCAGGTTTGCCCAGCCCATCTAAACGGTAGGGTTTGAATTGTGGGTCGACCATTCCGCTTGCAGAGCCAACGCTCGAGTCAATGAGGTTCTGACTGTCTGATTCGTAGTTTTCGTTACTTTGGCTGGTGCGGTCGGAGTCTTCATCTTTCATATTGAGGAGGTCAGTCGCGCTGCCGCAGGCTGTCAGAGTCAGGGCAATGATTCCAAGAGCTGAAAACTTGCTGAGAGACAAAACTGAGAACTTCATAAGGCACCTCCAGTTTGCGTATCGGCAGAGAGCCCTCCCCCTGCCTTACAATTTCCTTATCGGCAAATATTTCTGTCTCTCAAGTACTTTTTTTTATAACTGATAATATTGGATTTTTTATAGGACAAAAAGAAAATTATCGGTCTTATTTTGTCTCATTGACTCCACTGAGCAGGTGTTCGGCAGCCCATTGGGCATAGTAAGTCACGATAAGATCAGCCCCTGCGCGCTTCATAGATGTGAGAGTTTCCAGAACGGCGGGCTTTTCGTCGAGCCAGTCACGTTCGACGGCGGCCTTGAGCATCGCGTACTCACCGCTGACGTGATACATAACCAGTGGTTTCTGAGTGTTACTTCTTAGTTTACTGAGAATATCGAGGTAGCACAGACCGGGTTTGACCATCATCATGTCTGCCCCTTCAGCTTCGTCAAATTCGGCTTCGAGGAGCGCCTCGCGAACGTTCGCGTAATTGAGTTGGTACGTTTTTTTATCGAGCCCGCGCGCTCCTGAACCAACGGCTTCGCGGAACGGTCCATAAAAGGCTGAGGCGAATTTCGCACTGTAGGCAAGGATCCCGATGTCGGAAAAACTGTCGGAATCAAGCGCTGCTCGAATGGCGCCAATGCGACCATCCATCATGTCGCTGGGGGCAACGAAATGCACACCTGCATGGGCAAGAGAGAGTGACATTTTTACAAGTGCATCAACAGTTTCATCATTTAAAATTCGACCATCCGCAGACAAAATCCCATCGTGTCCGTGAGTGGTAAACGGATCGAGAGCAACATCTGCCATGACCACAAGTTCTGGCGCAGCCTGCCGGACACACGCAATCGCTTTTTGAATGAGTCCCTGTGCGTTGTAGGCCTCTTTGCCGTCGTTGGTCTTCTTTGCTGGATCAACAACCGGAAAGAGCAGAACAGATTTGAGTCCCAGAGCTGAAATACGCCGAGCTTCGGCGGCAAGCTCAGACAGAGGAATTCTATCAACCCCAGGGAGGCTTTGAATCGGTGTGCGTTGTTCGTTGATCTCGGTGACGAACACAGGGCAAATCAGGTCAGAGCGCGTGAGTTTGTTTTCGGCAATCATATCTCGCAAAGCTGCAGATTGACGCAGGCGACGCAAGCGTTGGTGAGGATGGCCGATTGAAAACTGAGGTTTGTTCATGTGAAAGTGCTCCAAGAATTTCGGGCTGCGCTGCGTGAGGCTTCCAAGATTCGCAGACATAAACAAAGAATCAAAATTGGCGCAATTGACCCGCATCAGCAACAAGTGTCTGGCCCGTCAGGGAACTGCTCGATTTGGAAAAAAGAAACAGGCAGAGTTGAGCAATTTCAGAAGGCTCTAGGATTTTTTTCATGGGCGATAAATCAGCCCACTGTTTCTCGACAGCAGCCAATGTTTCTTCTGTTATTTGCCCGAATTTTTTTTGCGCCACATGATCCTGAAGCTCTTTGAGTTTTTCGGTGCGCACATACCCAGGAGCAAGCGTATTGACCCGAACCCCACGAGCACCAGCCTCTTCAGCAAAGGCCTTCATGAGTGCCATGAAGCCGGTGCGATATGCACCCGAGAGCGGTAGATTCGGATTGAGCTCCTTGACTGTAGTGCTTGAAATGGCAACGAGGCTTCCCATTCCTTGCTCGAGTCGAGGTAACAATGCTTGTGTGAGTAGGGCAGGGCCACGCAGCAAAAGTGCATGCGCTGAATCATAATCTGATGCCGTGAAGTTTAGCAGGTTGCCTCCATGCGGGCCGCCGCCGTTTATCAGTGCACCGCGGAATGTTACGTTAGCAACTTGACGTGAGACGCAATCAAAGAGATTTGGATCGGTGAGGTCCGCTGCAACGAGAGTGACATTTTTTGCACCAGCCAGACGCAGTTGTTGCGCGGTTGCTTGCAGTGACTGGAGGTTTCGGGCCATGATCCACAACGACGCACTCTGGTTGGCGAGTTGCATTGCAATTTCGAATCCCATTCCCGAGGTGGCTCCGGTGATCCAGAAATTGCAGTTGTCAAATTCCGGACCTGTGGGCGGCTGGAATGGATGTGGCATTGGCATGCTCCTTCCGACAGAATGCTAAGGTACCATGATTTGGATGAGTGTCTCGGTAAACTGGCTGTCCTGCAAGTGAGGGACAGCGCAAAGCCGGGAATAGTTTAAAAGAGGTTGAGTCACATGCCATTAGTTCCAATAGTCGTAGAGCAGACTAACCGTGGTGAGCGCAGTTATGATATTTGGTCGAGACTCTTAAAAGACCGCATCATTTTTCTGGGAACGCCAATCTACGATGAAGTCGCGAATCTCATTGTGGCGCAATTACTTTTTCTTGAGTCGCAGGATCCTGAAAAAGATATCAACTTCTATATTAATAGTCCGGGCGGAAGTGTAACCGCTGGATTGGCTATCTACGACGCGATGCAGGTTATTCGTCCGCAAGTCAGGACCTACTGTGTCGGTCAATGCGCAAGTGCAGCTGCCTTGTTGCTCGCTTCAGGTGCCAAGGGCAAACGCTTTGCTCTGCCCAACAGCCGGGTCATGATTCACCAGCCTTCGGGTGGTGCCGGCGGTCAGGCGTCTGACATCGCCATTCAGGCTCGGGAAATTTTATCCCTTAAAAAACGTCTTAACGAAATCTTGGCGCTGCATACTGGCAAATCCGTTAAGGAAATTGAAGCCGATGCGGAACGTGACTTCTTCATGGGTGCTAAGGAGGCTAAGGATTATGGAATTGTGGACGATTTATTGATGCCTCGGACCGATAGGCC
>CAYWSV010000166.1:0-7685 GCA_964460155.1 uncultured Oligoflexia bacterium
AAAAAGCTGCCCTTCTGTCTTTGCGCCTCCTACTGCCTATGGCAATTTTTTTCCTACCTGCATTATTTTTGATTCTTGCCCTGTCGGGTTTTTCGTTTCAGGCAGATGCGCTAAACTAAAAGCAATGACGTACGTCCAAGTCGTTTTTTTGGGGGCATGCTTATGTTGAATGTGCTGAAGCACGGAGTTCTCGGATGGACTGCAATTGCCGTGAGTCTGAGTGCGTGTGAAAAAACAAAATACCGGAGCACCCAACCACAGCCCGCTCCGGCGGCACCCGAGCCAACAGCCACTGTGCCGTCAGCGAAATCGCCCGACGAAACGAATAGGTCGCAAAATGCGAATCCTGCGCCGGAGATGGCCAGACCGCAACCGTCGAATCCTCAACCTACGGTCAACGCCACTCCGGTGATGGGTAATCCACCGCCAAAACCGGGGACGACGGAGACGCTCCCAGGATTGGGCGGTAAGCCCGTCATAACGGTCCCACCGAAAGTTCCTTTTCCACCAGTCAGTCAGGGACCGAGCGTCCCACCGAACAAAGTGCCGGTTCAGCTGCGCGTTGCTCAATTGAATTATGAAGCGTGGTGGAAGAACTGCCTTATTGTGAGCATTGCTGGCGACACAAAAGAGGTCGGGTGCAACAAGACAACACCTTTGAACACGGTCGTTGAGTTTTTGGCTGACAAAGGAGTGTGCAATAGAATGGAAGTCCGTGTTCAAACGTACTTCCCTGTTTCTGGCGCTTGCAAAGCGGGTCTTCCGTGCAATGGTCCTTACAACTCCACCGTAGACATCGACAGAAGGTCAGGCGAAATTTCATCATCTGTCTTTTTCAAAGCTTATGACAGAAATAACATTTTGAGCCGTGACCCGCTCATTGCGATTCAAGACAGTACTGCGGAAATCAAACAGCAAATGGATAGCTTTGCATCGAGCGGCCCAATGAGTCGATGGGTTCGGGTTTATTTCGAGGACCAAAAGAGGGAAAACTTGGACGCCGTGTCAGCCAATCTGTCCAACACGGCTCTGCGTGAATCACTTGGTATCGACTTCAATGACTATGTGTTCGATATTCGGGCTCAGGGGGTCGAGTACTATCTTGATGGACTTGAGCCTATGGGTTGTACTCGCAAATAGATTGAACATCCCTACGGGTGGTACCTTTCCTCGCTTTAATCGAAGATTTTCTTTGAAAAATTGACAGATCGCCCCTGTTACAATCAACTATAACCTCCTTTGTGGAGGTTTTTTTTATGAGTACGAACAGATCTGATGTGATTGATTACCGCATTGAAGGCGATGACATGCAGGCCGTCATCGTGACACTCGACCCTTCCGAGGTTGTAATCGCCGAGGCTGGAATGATGCTTTACATGACCGATGGCATCGCAATGCAGACGTCAATGAGCACAGACAAAAATAAAGGTTTTTTTGGAAATTTGATGAAGGCTGCAGGGCGAATGCTGACAGGCGAGAGCTTCTTCATCACGAATTTTGAAAACACGGGTGGCCAGCGGTCGGACGTCGCATTCGCGGCTCCCTATCCCGGAAAGATCATTCCACTTGATCTTTCGAGCTTTCAGGGTGGTTTCATAGCACAAAAAGACAGTTTTCTTTGCGCTGCGCGCGGAACAGAAGTCTCTATTCACTTCAACCAAAAAATAGGCTCAGGTCTGTTTGGTGGAGAAGGCTTTATCTTGCAGAAACTTGTGGGCGACGGGCTCGCCTTTATTCATGCTGGCGGTACGGTTATCGAGCGTCGACTTGAACCTGGCCAGATGCTGCGTGTTGATACGGGCTGTATTGTTGGATTCGAATCGACAGTCGATTTTGATGTCCAATTTGTGGGCGGTTTCAAGAACGCACTCTTTGGCGGTGAAGGCCTCTGGTTTGCAACTGTACGTGGGCCGGGACGTGTTTATTTACAAACTTTGCCATTCGCCCGATTGGCAAACCGCATTGCGTCTGTTGTTGCGACAGGTCGTGGTGCCGAGCAAACGAGCGGTGGACTGCTGGGCGGCCTGATGGGAGACCATGACTAACCTCCTCAAGGTCCTCGTGTGCTGTGCTGTGGTGATGACCGCGGGGTGTGAGTCTCTCAGCCGATGGAAAACGGCCGGGACTCGCACTCTAGTCTCATTCATACCGCGCGAGGTCGATCAAAAACTCGGTGAGGTCGCAGAAAAGACGAGCAGCACAGGGCTGTCGACTTCGCCTGTGCCAAATGAAGCGCGGCAGCTGATTCAAACGCTCGCCGATCCCCTCACGCGTTCTGTTGATCTTGCGCCGTTGAAACCTCAAATCGAGGTCGTGCGTTCGAATGTCCCCAACGCATATGCTTTTCCGCACGGTGGAATATTTGTTACGTCCAAGCTGTTAGAGATTTCCAAGACTCCGGACGAAATTTTGGCCGTCTTGGCTCATGAACTGGCACATGTTGCACAGCGGCATTCGATGCAACAAATGGTGACTCAACTTGGCACCACACTGGCTATAAACCTTGTGTTTGGTGACTACGGTGCTTTGGCTGACATCGCTGGAACTGGCGGGCAACTTTTAGGTTTAAAATTCTCACGCGATCACGAGCGTGAGGCTGATTCATTTGGTGCTGATATTCTGCGTCGAGCCCAGCTTCCGCTGGGTGGAATGGCTGGATTTTTTGAGCGCATGCAAGAATATGAGAAATCCAAGCGGGATGTCACATCAGACAGTAAAATGCTGAGCATGCTCATGACGCATCCGCCAACTCAAGAGCGTATCGATGCTGCGCGACAATTGGTTTCGGATTCAAATCTGAAAGTTCCTGATGAGCAGGCCAAAGCCTATCAGAAGCTCAAAGAAATTCTGAAGTAGAACATATTATTTTTGTGATTTCTTCTCGGCAGCGCGTGCAAGTAATCGGCTTTTTTTGGTTGCTGTTACGACCGCTGATATTAGCATGGGTCTGAGTCCATGCCGTTCAAGTTCGTGAATTGCAGAAATTGTCGTTCCACCGGGTGTTGTCACCTGATCACGCAGGACTGCCGGATGCAATCCAGTTTCTTGAACCAGTTTAGCTGCACCGAGAACAGTCTGAGCTGAAAGTTCGAGTGCGAGCTGTCTGGGCATACCCATTTTTACTCCGCCATCCGACAAAGCTTCGATCACCATGTAAATGTATGCGGGTCCACTTCCGCTCAGGCCTGTGACTGCATTCATAAGTTCTTCTGGGACAACCCATGCACGTCCTACAGCTTCAAAAATAGACTTCGCCCGTGTGATTTCTTCCTCTGATGCGTCGGCCGAAAGACAGAGTGCCGTTGCTGCGCAGTCGACAGTGGCAGCAATGTTGGGCATGGCGCGGCCAATAACACAGCCTTGAAAAGCACGCTGGAGCTGTTCAATTGGAGTGCCTGCCAGAATTGAAATCACCAGCGGATGGCCGCCCCCTGAGCAAAAGACTGGCTTCCAGAACTGAACAGCATCCTGAAAATTTTGGGGCTTTGTGCAGATGATGAGTGTGTCTGACTGATCGAGTGGAATCTCGAGGCCATCTCTTTGAACTTTCGAGGAGAGAAGAAAGGTCAGTCTGTTTGGAAAATCAGCTGAAAGTTGTTGCGCTGTTTCGCTCTCAAATCGATCGCAAACGATCACTTCGCATTGCGTGCTTGCAAGCAAGCCTTTGACCAATGCGCGGCCCATATTACCAAATCCCAAAATCACTATTCGCCCAGACTTGCTATGGATTGACGTTGTCATGTCTCACTCACTTGTTTTTGAGATTCTCGATATCTTCGTCAAAGGAACTTGAAAAACTGTAGCTACTCACTGTGCCATTGGTATTAAAGCGGACAACCAAATCCTTGGCACGGGTGGGTCGAAAAAGTGAATATCGGTAGAAGCCCCACGTCCACGTGAGCTGACCACTGTCGTAGCCCACTTGAAAGGGAGAGCCTAAACGCTTTTCGAGTTCCGACTTGTTTGTTTTGTCTTTGGCAATCCAAGTGACCTCGCTCGGAAAGTCGTTTCCAACGGAGGCGCAACCACTTACACCGCCTATAAATGCGGCGAAAACTAAAGGAAACAAAATTGACGTTCTCACTTTCATGAAAGTACCTCCGTGGGATGTCATGCTACCTTCTCAGGACAGGGAAAAAAAGATGGAGCGTCATATGGGGTCGGGATGGCCAACACGGATTCACCGTGCGCAGCGTCTTTGGGTGATGCTGTTGATTTTTTGTTTGTCGTCTGTGCTCACGCAAAACGCTTGGGCAGCAAAAAAAGAAGAGGCGATAAACACAGCCCCCGACAGCAACACCGCTGGATTAATGAACACCGAAATCGCTCCCGAGGGTACATATCAAGCAGATTTTGCGACCGGCAATTTATGGTATGGAATCACGCCTCATGCCAATACTTTTGTAAATGTATATACAACCGCAGCGACTCTGATTGGTACTCCTGCCATTGGTCTTGGCGGTAAGATTCGCTACTGTGAATCGATAAAAATCAGCTGCTCATTAACCGCTTTTGTAGCTTCGGGACTCAAGTTCGGAGGCACCCGAAAAAGAATTTTTGCTGGTCTCCTTCAGCACAGTCTTGCTTTCGATTTTGACACACTCGGACGCGTGATTTGGGGGCTGGGCGGGGGGCTTTATTCCGAACGTGACTCAGTTGTTTCAGCAACCGGATATTCCGACCGAATTGGTGCGTGGATGAATTTCTTCTATGACCTGCCCATGTCCACAGAGTGGTCCTTTGGAGCCGGTTTAAGTCCTTCTCTCAAGACGATTCACCAATATTTCATTGATGACAGTTTGGTGGTTAACAGGCTCGGATTTACAGGCGGAAACTTCATTCATATTCGTGGACAATATTCTTCGCGCGATTGGCACCTGAGTGGGGGAGGTGGATTGCTTTCACTGGGTGACAATTGGTCTTTGTGGCCGATTGTAGAGGTTGTTTGGCGCATTCCCGAAAATCTGTTTATGAGCGAGGAAGCTACTCATGAGGCGGAATAATTTTGGGTTATTTGCTGTTTGTCTCTTCTTATGTTCGTTTTCTCTCTCTTGCAAAAATGATGTTGAAAAATTGCCCGGCTCTGGCCTCTTTAAGGCAGATGTTGTGACCTTAGATTCCGCGTCCATTCAAACGCCGAGCGATGTGCCTAAATTTATCTATGGAACACAAACTTTTCCAAGACTCACAGACATAAATAATTTGAGTGGGCCTCGGTTAAAAGTTCTGCAGGGTGGCGATCTTGAAATTCAGGAAACTGCAGGGTCGGTGATTACAAGCAGCCAGTTCAGTGGATACACCATACCCAATCTTGAATACCGGATTGTCGATGGCGTAGTGAAACCGTTGAATAACAAATCCCTAACGTTACTCTCGGCTGGATTTCAATTCGATACTCTTATTAGCAAGATTGAGGCACTCACAGGTCTGAATGAAGAGGAGTTTTTTCAGGGTTTCTCTGAGTTTAATATTATTTATCATCCTGCAGTAAAACTGCAGATTTCTGATGAACAAATTAGGAAATACGAGACGACAAATGCTGCTTATGTTGCTGGAGTGAAACAGTTTGCGCTTTTTACTTCGGGTAGAGGTGAGCGCGTTCCGATGGCTTTCAATCCTCAAATTCTTTCTCATGAATTTGGTCATGCGATTTTCGAAAAGACTTTCTTTGATAATAAATATGAACGATGTGCCATTGGAACATACAAAGAGCAAAAGATTTTTCCGGGGCGTCTTGAATCAGAGTTTGTCATTCGCGGTATAAACGAAGGTTTTGCCGATTTTGTTAGTTTTGTTTGGACAGGTTCGAGTAACATTTTGCAAGCCTCACTGGGCGATGGTCTGAACACGCGTGAGCGTGATTTTTCAAGGGCAGACTTCGACTACCGGGATTTTAGCTTTGACGGAACTGATGCGTGTCGGGGGCGTTTTTATTGCATTGGGACTTTATGGGCGAAAACTCTCTATGAGGTCTACAAAGCTCGTTCATTGGACCCGAAAAGTATAGACGCGCGTCAGGCTTTTTTAAGAGAGATTGTCGACATTCAGACCAAGGTTGGCGATACCCTGCGCGCATTCGATGGAGATAGATTGCCGGTGCCTGATGACATGGCGAGTAGGTGTCAGACGCGTGATTATCTTTCTCCAAGCTACGATGAAGATGTTTTGGCCGCTTTCTTTGAAGCTTTTATCGATAACACCGAAGCTGCTCAGCGTAAGAAATACTGTGATGCTATTGCGAAGTACTTTGATACGTCGGCTTTCCCGAATTCATCGCGTGGGAGCTGTAAATGAGAGTTTTGAAATTTGTCGTCTGCGTTCTTTTTTTAGTCCATGCAGCCAACGTGTATGCAGAGCAAAGTGAACCACCAATTTTAGATAATCCATTCGAAAAGCGTCCCAAGGTTGAGCCGCCACAGGCAGAGACTCCTACTCTGGAAAATCCATTTGCCGAGAAACCAAAGGTTGAACAACCCAAGGTCGAGCCGCCACAGACTCAGCCACCCAAAACCGTTCCTCCAGGAATTGAGGTTCCAAAAGTACAGTCTCCGCGACTCGATAAGTCAAAGATGAGTGTTGCGAAAAAAGCAGAAAAAAAACCGCTTATCACTTCATCTTCGGTGAGTGCGGCGTTAGGAATAAACTTCAGAAACAAACAAATTTTTTCGCAAGAGTCTTACTTTCAGGACTCATGGCTTGTTGCTGTCGGAGGACATTGGGACCTGAGTCTTTGGTCGCTGCAGGCACTGATTCGAGGGGGCTTCGAGAGATTCCAGCTGCTTCCACGTGACACCAAGCAACTCGGAATTGAAACAACAGAGACACGTCTGAGCCTTGAGGCTGGGCTTGAGAATCGGTTGTACTTGCCGCTGGGAGCGAGCCTCGGCATTGTTCGTGTTGGAAAATCATCGAAGTTGATTTCGGGTGAGTTTATTTCAGATCAGTCGTCCTCGACGGCGTGGAGCGATTCAGCGTTCGCCCCTTCATATCGCATCTGGGTGGGTGTGCCGCTTTGGCGGAGCGGAGCGCAGTTGAATGCTTGTTTTCAGCAAGTGTTTGTCTCGCAGCCGGCAGACGAAAAGACGGGATATGGTGCTGAACTCAGAGTTCAATTCTGAGTGACCATGAGTAGCAACAAAAAAAAGGTCGTCCTTTCGGACGACCTTTTTTTTAGGCTTGGGCTTTTTTAGCGTTTTGCCTTTGTAGACTTGCGAGCTGTACCAACAGCGTCCTTCAGTGACTTGGCAGCTCTGAAGCCGACCTTTTTGGATGCTGGAATGTTGATTGCTTCACCTGTCTGAGGATTGCGACCGGTGCGAGCTGCACGTTCCTTGGCAAAAAGGATACCAAGTTTGTCGATACGCGCTTTATTTCCTGCGGCAACTTCAGACTCAATCGCAGAGAGGAACTCCGTAAGAAGTGTCTTGGTCATCTTCTTAGGAAGTTTGTCAGTGAATTTTTCCGCGACTGCAGAAATGAGTTGCTGTGTGGAAACAGTGTTGTTGGCCATTGCGACTCCTTATATTGAACACAAATGTGTTTGCTCAAACTCTAGCCGATGGGTTTTGGCAAATCAAGCGCTGAGGTGTATCTTCAATTAAAGTTTTTCTTTCAGTTCTGAAGTTGCGATTTTTCGTCTGGGGATTTTGAATGGCAACAGCCAACTATTATAAGCATGATTTTAG
>CAYWSV010000167.1:0-7673 GCA_964460155.1 uncultured Oligoflexia bacterium
TCAACAAAACAGATGTGATAAATATTGAAACAAAACGCATCGTGAAAATTCCTCTAACTCAATTAACTCATGAAGCCCGCAAATTCACTCAAGAGATAACCCAATGTATTTACATTTAATATTTAATAAACTCGAATTTTGAGGTCTCAATTTCCGATAAGAAAGCTCTACGGCGATCTTAGGGGGATCAATGAGACTCAACTTCTTTTTTGCCTTTGTTATTTCATCGATTCATCTTGCTTCGTGTTCATCGAGCGTACCAGGGTCAAGCGTGAGGAAAAGCTCACCCACTGAGGGTCCAGCTGCAGGCTCCGCAGAAGCGAGCAGTAAACCTAACCAAGAAAATAAGGAAGGATCCGCAAATCCAGCTCCTGCGAAGGCAGCCGATCCAGCTCCGTTCGACGTAACAAAACTTGTGCCAAACGGTTCATGGGTTTCAGCGTGCATTGAGGACTTTTGGGGCGCTCGGGGAACCTCGTATCAAACGAGAGTCGAATACACAGACGACACAATTACCAGCACACAAACACATTTCGACAGAACCACCTGTGCAACAAACGGTGAAGCCACCCACTTCTATCTAATTAAATCCACATTTAAGCTGGGTGCGGAGTCAACTATCTTAAAGGGAGCTCGTGACATTGAACGAACTCAGGGTGATGTCTTTCTTACAGGGCTGACGGCTGCATTCATTCAAAAAGCGAATCTTGAAATTTTGAATGGTTCAACTGACTGGCAGAGTGGGGTTCCAAAATTATTTATGGCTGCTACAAACGAAATTAGACCCGATGTTTTTCAAATCATTGGATCGCAGCTTTGTTTCGGAAAATATGAATATGAACTCGTTGGCAACAGTAAAATGCGAACTCTTGTCGGAATTGACGAAAAAAGCTGTTTAAATCCTGCGAAGAAATGACAAAGAGAACCTCATTTTTCAATGAGGTTCAACTCTTTTGGATTCTATCGATTTACATGCACGACCTCGTAAAGCCCTAAAGCGGGTCTTACTTGCAACTCGTCGAAGTGGAGGTCATGTTTGCAGCAACATCGCTTGGTGGCAGAAGAACCGCGTCGATCTCGTGAATAACACCATTGCTCGCAAGAACATCTGTCTTGATGATTCCAGCACCGTTGATCTTCACCTTCATAGCATCAATCATCACTGACTTTCCTTGAGCCGTTGGGATGCTGCTCTTTGCAAGAACATCACCAGCCTTGAGGCTTCCTGCAGCCACATGATACAGAAGAATGCTCTTCAGCTTTTCCTTGTTTTCAGGCTTCAACAAGGACTCAACGGTGCCCGCTGGAAGAGCTTCAAAAGCTTTGTTCGAGGGTGCAAAAACCGTGAATTTCGACGCGCCCGAAAGTGTTTCAGCAAGTCCTGCAGCCTTAACAGCCGCAACGAGGATCGAGAAGCGTGGTTCAGCAGCCAAGGTGGCTGTCAGAGACTTTGACTCCATCAGAGCTGGGCTGGCATTTGCACTCTTAGTCTCTTCGGCAGGAGGCAAAAGCACCGCATCAATTTCATGAACAACGCCATTGCTTGCAAGAATGTCTGTCTTAACGATGTTAGAATCGTTTATTTTAGCATTGACTGCATCAACAGAAACCGGTTTTCCTTGAGCCGTAGTAATGCTATCTTTCGCCAAAACATCAGTCGCCTTCAAGCTCCCGGAAGCAACGTGGTACAACAAAATGCTTTTGAGCTTCTCTTTGTTTTCTGGCTTGAGGAGCGTATCCAGAGTACCTGCTGGCAAAGCTTCAAACGCTTTGTTTGATGGTGCGAACACGGTGAACTTCGTACTTCCCGAAAGAACTTCCACGAGATCTGCAGCCTTGACAGCGGCCACAAGAATCGAAAAGCGACTGTCTCCCTGCAGAAGTTGAACAATCTTCCTCGCTGCCATGGGGTCGCCCGACTGTCCCAATTTTACCTCTCCGGTGATTGGAGCAACTACAGTACCGCAAGCGGTCAACAGAGGTTGCACGAGTGCGAGAGACAGGGGCAGAAGAGCAAGCATACGAAGTTTCATCGTTGGTACCTTTCTGTGAGTGGGCAGCGACTGCCACTATTCTCTTCGTCATTTTTGTAACAAACTTTAGCGATTTTTTGTTTAATTATGGCTATATAGATAAAAAACCTTCCAATAATTTGTAATTTCTAGACTTTTTTAGGAAAAAATTACACCTTTTTTGCCATCGCAATTTTCTTATAATTTTTAATTCCCTGTTTTCAGGGATATTATTTAATTAAAGAATTACAGAGAAATTTCGATAAGACCTGAAAGAGGGCTGAAATGGACGTTGATCTTGCAAAGATTAGAAAAAAGGTCGGACTGTTCGAGTACTCGGACGTCGGGCGCTACTGCAAGGCGGTCTATGAGGAGATTCGTCTTGTAAAGAAATCATTCTCCATCTCGGATTTCTCCGAACTTTTGGGCTTTGGCAATAACAATACAATGGCTCAAGTTCATTCTGGACACCGCAAGATTTCAGAAAAAGCTGGTGAAAGAATCGCAGATTCACTCAAGCTATCTCGCGTCGAAAGAACATATTTTCTCTCGCTAGTAAAAGTGAAACATGCCGACGCGACAGAAGAACGAGATCGCCTACTTGCACTCATTCTCGAGCTCCGCGCTCGGCACAGCGAATCCAGCAATAACAATAGAGCGCTTGAATTCTTCAACTCATGGATACACTCGGTGGTGTTTGAAGTGCTATCGATGCAGGAGCCACAAACGCTTGAAGAAATCTGCCAAAAAATCATGCCCGATGTGAAAGAGTCAGCCGTTGAGAAGAGTCTCGTTTTTCTCGAAAGCCTAACCATGGTCGAAATACGAAAAGAAGATGGCTCTGAAGAGAAAAAGTACATCAAACTCCAAAAAGATTTTAGCTTGGGAAGCGCAGTGCCAGGTCTTGCGATTGTGCGCTATCATCAAGAGATGCTCAATCTTGCCAAAGACTCTCTTATTACGAGCCCACCCGATGAGCGGGATGTATCGTCCGTAACTATTTCAGTTCATCCAGAACAAATTGAGGCGATAAAAAAGGAAATTGAACAACTCAGAAAGCACCTGCTCTCTCTGTCTTCGCAATCGCAAGGAGATGGCAAGGTCATGCAAGTCAACATCCAACTTTTTCCGTTGAGTAAATGAGGCTAAGAATGAAGAAGAGCTTTTCATGGAAAAATGCATTTCACCAGCTGACTCTTGCTTCGGCACTTTTGTCTTCTGGAGGATGTGGTGTTGAAGCAGGAAATCCCGATTCAAAAGGCGGTAAACTGTTTCGTATTTACCTTTCACCCACATCATATAGCGACGTGGGCGCAGTCTCCGCCTCCATCGATTCGGTCAGTGTTTTTCAAGGCAGCAAGTCATTTTCAAAGCCATATCAGGCGCAGAAAGTAGAATTGCTCAACCAAAGCAAGTCAGCCACTGATGACACTGCAGTAGCCTTTGCTTTGGAAAATGTCGTTGATGAAAATTCTGAATTGCAAAAAGTTGAGATAACTCTTTCCAATAGCGCCTCATACTTGGAAATATCAATAAACTCCCAGAGTCAGCCAATTAAGGCGGTTGTGTTGAATGAAAATGGTGAGCTCACACGCTCATTAGTTTTCGAAGGATCGACAAAATCAGGTGTCACCAAAGACATTGTTGTGGACATCGAACTCAGAAAAACTCTCAAGCCCGTGACCAGCCAACAGCGAACAACACTCAATTTGCCGCAAGATGTATCCTATGTGATTCAGCAAAAGCATTCGTTCCTTCCCTTCGAGGATGTTGGTTCTGTTAAATTCGACAACCTCGAATCAGGCTCTCTTGTCTGTGTTTTCTCGGGAGTTGCACGCCCAACAGCGACGGCCGATGCCTGCACGGGTCAAGGGTACAAGTCACAGATCGTCTCGGCACAAGGTTCGGCAACTATTGGTGCACTTCGTACGGGCACATATCAGGTTGTGAATATCACTCGAGACAACAGAGTTGTTGATTTGAAAAACGTTACGGTTGAAGCTGGTAAGAAGGGAGTGATGAGCGGATTGTGAGTTCCCCTTCGGATCTAATCATCATGAACCTGCGAGCACGTAACTAAGCAAATTTCCCGCACTGAGGCGTTCCATGAACGACGTTCATCCGTCGCTGCTCAAACGCAAAATCATCCACGTCGACATGGACGCATTCTATGCGTCCGTCGAAATGCGCGATGATCCTTCTCTTGCAGGAAAGCCGTTAGTGATTGGTGGCTCTCCTCAATCTCGAGGAGTCGTCTGCACAGCAAGTTATGAGGCTCGCAAATTCGGTATCCGCTCTGCTATGCCCTGCTCGCGCGCGTTTCGTTTGTGTCCACAGGCCATTTTTCTGTATCCGAACTTTGAAAAATACAAAAAAGTTTCGATTCAGGTGCGCGAAATCTTTTCTCGCTACACAAACCTCATTGAACCCCTGTCGCTCGATGAAGCTTTTCTTGATGTGACCGACAACTCAAGTGGACTCTTTGCAACCCAAATTGGAAAAGAAATTCAGGCGGCCGTGAGAGATGAACTCAAACTCTCGTGCTCGGTGGGGGTGGCGCCCAATAAGCTCGTTGCCAAGATTGCATCTGACTGGCGAAAACCAGCAGGATTGACCTGCGTACCTCCAGAAAAAGTCGCAGAATTTATGAAAGCTCTGGAGGTAAGGAAAATTTTTGGTGTAGGTCCCGCAACAGAAAAACGATTGCATGACATTGGCATCAGGACCTGTGAGGATGTGCTCAAAATTCCACTGGCACACCTCGAGTTCCAATTGGGTTCATTCGCTCATTGGATTTATTCCTGCGCCCAAGGAATAGACGAACGCAGGGTTATCACCCACCGTGAACGCAAATCCATTGGCCACGAAGACACTTTCCCTCACGATCTCATCCAGATCCCTGAGCTTCTCAGCCAACTCGAAAAGATATCTGAACGTCTGGCGCATGACCTGCAAAAGCGCCAGATGATCGGACGCACCCTCACACTCAAAGTCAAATACTATAATTTTCAGCAGATCACTCGCAGCCACACGCTATTTGTTGCAACTCAAAACAAAGATGAAATTTTTGATATCGCGCGTGAATTGTTGCTTGGCAAAACTGAAGCCGGTCAGCGAAAAATTCGTTTGCTCGGTCTGAGCTTTTCGGGGCTCAGTGGCATCAGCTGAAAGACACCTAAGAACGGTGGTCTGAGTGCGCCGCAATCAACGGCGATTAACAGCATCTGTGCGTAAGACTGAACCTTCACCAGCACTCACCCCACTTTCTTGGTGAAAAGATTCGACCGAGATCGGAAGGGCCAACGCATATTCTTCTTGTCTGGCATGAAAGCTTTGGGACGAGCTGATGGCGACAACGCATCGACAGGCGTCAGTTATCTACATCTTGCCGAACTCGTGCCAAAGTATGGCTCGCATCCGGATCGCGATTTCCGAGAAATCTGGTCACGCATTGTCATCAACATTTCGGAAGACGACAATTCTCAGAGCCTTGAACTCGTCCTCTCTGTTGCCAAATATTTCCGATACAAACCAAAGCATGCTGTCGAAAGACTTCGAGAGATCCAGACGGCAGTTAAAAAGTGGCGCAACGTTGCTGATGAGCACGCACTCAGTCGCACTGAAATTGAGGAGATGGCTACGGCGTTTAGAATGTCAGACGGGTGAGTGCAATTGCTCTCATTCACCCCAAACATTCCTCCAAATTCATTTTTTGCGGCCCAACCTTAAAACACTATTTGATTTGATTTCGCAAAAATTTGACGGCGTCAACGTCCTTGCATGTCTAATCGTCGCTACGATTGGGCACCATCGCGAAAATGCGTTTGAGAAGCCACGCCTGCGTCTAAAACTTAAATGGGGAAATATTCGATTTTTTTCTCTGCGGCACTTAAGCTACACCTTATCTGCGAACCGGAGTAAATCAAATGAGTTTGAGTAGCACAGCTATTATCTCAGCTTTTTCCTTTTCGATGTTATTTTTTGGAAGTGTATCGTGCATCAAGAAAAACAACAGCGATGCCTTTCACAAAACGGGAAAGGTTCCATTGCGTACCGAGCATTTTCTTTGGCAGAAGCAGACACTCGATGAATTCAAACGGGACGTTTTGCCGCGAATGTTCGTTTCAGCAAAAGAATCTGACCTCGTTCCTGAGAGTGATCCGAAGAGCAAGTTGATTCAGGGCGCCATAAATCGTGCTCATGAGTACATTGTCAAAAAATATCCGTCGCTCTCTCATGTACCTAGACCTCAGGCAGCCCTTTTTACGGATCCGTTGCCTAACGCGTTCGTCGAGACTGTGCGCAGCTGTTTCGAAAAGCCGGTACTGTTGGGTGGTTCAAGCGACAAAGCCGAATTTGAAGATGCTGTGAGAATAACCAGAAATGGTTCCATCGCTGACACCGAGAACTGTCGTATAGTCGAGCCTACTCTCATGAATGAAGTCATTCAATTTGGCAATTCTCTCAGTCACGGCTGCAAAATAGGGGAAAAAGGGGGCGCCCTTGCCCTCTCCGGCAAATGTAAAATCAATCCATATTTTAATAAATTTGCTCGGGCACGACGTTTCTCGTTTGAAAGAATTTCATCAGTTATTTATTTTTCAACCGGGTTATTTGAAAATATCAAGGATGAAAATCTTGTTCTCTTCATTGTCATGCATGAACTTGCGCACTATTATCGTGCGCATCCGCTACTGCCAGAAGCGGATTTCATAACCTATTATTCCGTTGGCGAAAAAAACTCAACCGCATGTCCGTTACCTGATTCCCAGCTCAGCCGTATGGCGCAGGAAGAGAAATGGGCTGAGCTAACACAGGTTATGAATGAAAAGCGTCTTGGTTATTACACCTACGAGCAAGAGGCTGATGAGCTTGCCCTTGAGTTCTTGTCAGATCTAGGAATGCCAACTGGAATTGGCAGTGAAGCTATAATGCAGATGTTAAAGCAAACAAAGAAAGTCGGGCCGTCTGAGCTGGATTATGAGGCTTGCTCTGAATTGAGAAAAAACAAATGGCTTTCCGCGGATAAAAAGTCGGCCTACGTTCCAATCGGTAATCTTGCGGACCCTCATCATTCGTTATGCTACCGTGCCTATAATCTCGACCGCGAGCGCGACGCTCATTGTTTTAAATAATCACTTGCACGCATAATGTTCGAACAGACTCGAAAGATGGTACTTTAGTTCAACTTGGCAATAGATTTGTTCCATTCCCTGACCCTGTCTGTCGGGGTCTAATCTTTTAAGCTCGAAGTTATTCCATCTTAACAAAGAACCCGCACACCGTGCGGGTTTCGTAAGTGGATGGTGGAGGTGCCGGGAATTGAACCCGGGTCCGAAAAGGAATCTGCGCTCGGCGACCACATGCTTCTCCCTCTGCTAATCTTATTCCGCCGTGCTTGAGGGCCCCCACGGTGACGGAACCAGTCCGATTAATAGGTTTGTGAATCTACGAACAGAAGATTCAACGAAACCCGCACGTAACTTTACAGCTTCCGCAATGCACGTGCTGCCGCACTGTCGGTCGCTGCGCTGCCATTAATTAGGCTGCGAGAGCGTAATCATTGCCATTTCTGGCTGCCACAACGGTTTAAGGAGCGCTGTAACCAACCCCTGCATGCACCTGACGTTCATCTCTCTCCGTCGAAGCCAAGTCACCCCC
>CAYWSV010000168.1:0-7112 GCA_964460155.1 uncultured Oligoflexia bacterium
TGGCCGCGAAGCTCGCGCATAAACTACCTTCTGGAGAATACGTGGGGCAGAAGACTCAAATCAATGGAACGTGCCGACTCTAAAATTACAACGTCTATTTCCGTTCCTGCTGCCAGTTCGACACTTCACGTGTCGAACTCATTCGTCCTCGGCTATTTCTCCGCCTCAATTCGACTCAATCGAAGAAGCGTCTCGTTCTCGATGTTGTACTGAGTAATACCGCTTTCACCCGTGGTAATAAGGACCTTTTCCAGAGGAATAACATCCGAACAGAATTCATCACGCACCCGTGATAGCTCACGCAGTTCTGCAGGACGTGATATGTCGAACTCTGCAAGGCCATGCTCTGCATCGCAGACAAAAAGGCGGTCTTTTGCAACGCCCAAGCCCGACGGCTTGTGCATGGAGATGCGTTGAACCTCAACAGGTCTCTTTGGCATAGAAATATTGATTACCTTGAGCACATTCACACCAGCATTGCAATTGCGACTCCCACTGCGCAAGGTCACGAAAGCATATTCGCCAGAGGTGACCACAGGATCACACGCGCGGGCATGAGGGTGCTGTCCAATCAATTTTGGAAGATCGGGATTTTCGACCGACAAAATATGGAGAGCCGTCTCTGCACCAACGAACAAATGCTTTCCATCGTTGAAGAGCGTTTCGATATCCATTGCAACTCGAGCTGCCCCTGAGCGCACAGGTTGCGACGGAGTCGAGATGTCAAAAGAAACAATTCGTCCGGACGAAAGAGTGTAGAGTCGATCATTCAACACAGTAAATCGAGCAGTTGATCCCGTTTTTCCAGTATTCTGTAAAGTTCCACCAGACTCTGGTAGTTGTTGTGGCTGTTGACGTTGTGGCTGTTTTTGTGGCTGCCCGCCTCCCGAACTCGACATCGAACATACTACCTCTGCACCACAGCCGACCAGACCACCTAGAAAGATTATTGACGAAAAAAGAGTCCTGAAAAACAAACTCATTTTCATTTTGAAATCCTTTCATCAACAAGACGAGATCCAACAACGACACCCATCTTTCGGTCCAATAATCTTCGAGGAAAACTTAGGTAATTCTTAAAGACCTGATAGGGATTCCACTCGAACGTATCCTGAACTCGCGAAACTAGTTCCGGTTTTTCTCCGCTCAGACGCACCACCAGAAGATCCACAAAACTATCCGCATAAAGAAACCCATTTTTGGATGCTAAATCGACGTTTCCGGGAATGTTCAAAAAGAATTTGCCCACAGGACGACTCGGATCACTATTATCAAAAATGTGCACACCCACATTAGGCTCGCTGACGATAAGCGCACTTCCCAGAACAAGAATCTTTCCGAATTCTAGTGCAGGACGAGGTTCTTCCACCCGAAACGACGCTCTGAGCTCTTCATATGACATATATACGGGCTCTTGATACGCACCTCTGCATCCAGACTCCACCTTTGGCCGAGGAGTAGCTTCCACACGAACAGGATCGCCCGGGAAAGTCTCGCTTTTAGATGACGCGATGCTTGTAAAAAGTCCAAAGAAAAAAAGTGGAACTCCAATCGACTTGCGGGCATGTGGAAAATAGAAGGACCATGTGACCAACTGCGCAATCCCAACTCCCACGCCAACTGCACAAACATCGAAAATATCGAACGTTCCAAGAGAGAAAATCGGTTGAATCAACTCAAAGACACATCCCGCAACTAAGCTCAAAACAGCCGCTCGTTTGCGGTCCATTCCAAGAGCAACCGCCAAGATGGCCAACGAAAAAGCGTGAACAAAAGAGGGAAATGAATTCGATAAAATCACCGGAATCGAAAATCGATAAGCCTCAATCGGAAAATAAGGCGAGACGGCGTATCCGCGCACAAAAAGGTAAAAAAGGCTTCCCAAAAAGAGAGAAAGCACTGAAAGAAGCACGAAACTCATCCGCACGCTCATCTGACCTCCTTACACAACGCTCACCAGAGTGAACGACGGCCAAAGAGATTTGCTGCATGTTTTTGGACTGCAGCATTTAGGCAAATCGGGCGTTCTCTCTAATGAGCTAAGGAGACAAGAAACGGCTCTTTGGCGGAATCTTTGGATTTTTTTGGCATGGTTGATAATCTGGGGTGACCTAAATTTATGGAAAACTGGTTAAATAGGACCACCGGTCTTTTGGGATACCTGCATGGAACACATCAGTCAGGCCTGTTTCGAAGCCCTACAACAAAAGGAAAATCAGGCCTGTGAGGAAGTTTATCGTCACTATTATCCATTTGCCTGTCATGTGACACGCCGATGCGGGATAACCGACATGATGCAGGACGATATTATCCAAAACGCCTTTTTAAGGCTCTATGAGCATTCGAGTCAGTTGCAGGGCCCACAGGTCATTGCCCAATGGCTCGCAGTGACAATCCGTAATCTATGTTTCGACGAATTCCGAAAAACTGCGCGTGCAGAAAAAAAATCCGAACACTATCTCGTCCATCAAAGTGTCGAACAATTAGGGCATGGAGCACCAAGTGACACCGACTTATTTGAGGGACGCCTCTATGCCGAAACAATTAAGGCCATAGATCAAACTTCTGGTGGAGATACATTACGATTATTTTATCTCGAAGGATTAAGCGTCGAGGAAATTGCCAAACGAAATAAGGAAGCTGTCAGCACAGTGACCGCGCGACTTTCACGAGTGCGCAAAAAGCTTCGCGAATTACTCCTCAAAAAGATAAAAGATTTCGGAGACGGGCCATGAATGACATTGAAAACAAAAATCATCAGTCTTTCATCCTGACTGACACTGAATTCGCCAAACTCATGATGAGCGAATTCTCTGCCAAGAAAAGTCATCGCGACTTTACTTTTAGGCGAGCATTCCGCATGCAATTCACTTTGTGGGCTGCCGGATTGGCAATCTTCATTGTCTATTCCCCAAGGTCCTTAACTGTGCATGAAGAATTTTCCATGCGCAGGCCATCTTACCCGGAACCAAATCAATCCCAGATAGGTCGCGATAAAAGCGGGGGCGCATCTATCATGGCTCTCGCAGGGATCGTAGCCGAATTTTTGCTGGAGGAGCAACCGGCTTCTGGTCCAACTCCCGGCACTAGCACAATGCAGACAAGTATCTCATCGATTGAAATTCGTTCCCATCGCCTCCGTGACATGCGCCTAGAGATCTACGAAAATGGAAAATTGCTTAGAATCAGGCGCCTAGATAAACTGAATTTACCAATAGAACAATCACAACCCGCAATGATTGGCGGACAGATTTGGGGATACTCGTTTGAACAAAACACAGACACTCTGATTTGTGTTAAACCCGACGATGCTCCAGAGCCACCTGCACGATTAACCACTCCCGAAATGAAGCAGCGTGCTGAGCTTTTTCCAACGCGATGTCTCTTCCGTGCGCGGAGATAAAATGGACCAACGTGGCATTCAAAACGTCATGAGGAGCATTTTTTCGGCTGCCATCGCAGCATTCGTAGTCTCTTTCTCACCAACAGCGCAATCTGCTGAGGTCCTACAGAAAAAACAATCCTCAAAAATTCACATCATCACAATTGGGGTCTCGAAGTTTTCCGATTCTTTTTGGCCTGAACTCAAATGGGCGAGAAATGATGCGAATCAATTCGCTCAAAAAATTGGGACGGGGACATCTCTTGAACGAGTGAACGTGACGCTGTTGGATGAGAAAGCAACCTTGACTGAGATACGTCGTAAGCTTTCAGATGTTACCACCAAAGCGGGAAGAGATGATATTGTTCTCCTATATATTTCATCCCACGGAACCTTGAGAATGGGCAAGAGCAACAGCCTTGAACCCGTTGTCGTTTTGTATGACTCAGATAAGAATAATTTGAGTCGATCATCTCTGCCACATAGCGAACTGCGTCGATGGGTCTCAGAGCTCAAGTCGCGACGTAAGGCGATTATTCTTGCCACCTGCCACTCAGGAGTTGGCAAATCGAAATTCACCGATGAAGTTCAGGCCTTTAAGCGGGGCGAAAAGGGCGTAGCCCTTCGTCCATTTGAATCTGTCTCTGAAGGAACATTGATTCTTGCGGCCTCATCTCGAAACGAGACTGCACTGGAATCCGACGAGTTGAAAGCTGACGTTTATTCTCATTACCTTCTTGAAGGACTCGAGACTGCAGATCGAAACGGTGACGGTGCAGTATCTCTTCTTGAGGCACACGATTATGCCCGCGTTCGTACATATGCATTTACCAAAGGCAGACAGCGCCCCACTGTTGAAGCCGAGATGATTGGTGACGCAGATTTTCCAGTCAAGGGCCGACAGAGAAACTCGGGATTACCCATACTCGAAGGATATTCCTCCAAATACGAAGGTTATCTTGTGGGTGTCGAAAAGGGTGAACCGGTCACATTGCCATCGGCTCTGCCATTATCCGAGGGGAAGAACACGATTCGGGTTTATGAGCCATTTGAGGAACAACCTCGACAGTTTATTGTCAAAGCATCAACGGGCGAGCGCATTTTGGTCCAAGATCTTATGGCATCACCACCTTTTTATTTTGGGCTCACTGCCGAGAGCATAATGCCCTCTGATTCAAAATTTCAAAAAATTACAGGTCTTTCGAACTACTTTAAATACAAAATCTATGCAGGATATCGATGGCAGTTCTTGGATATTTCAGCTCACTACGGGCTCAAAAAATCATTTTCAAAAGACGTTCGCTACAATCTACGTTCAACACTGGACCTTACGGGCTGGGGAATCCAATCGGGCTACGTCTACTCGCCTCTGGCAGGCAAACTCCAACTCACCATCAAACCCTCTTTTACACTCTCTCGGCAATCACAAACTCTGAGATTCCGCGACAATTCCGCGGAAGATCAACAAAGCAACACTTCGAACACATGGGCATACGGGTACTTACTCGAGAGTGGCCTAAAACTGAATAGATATCCCTACGCACTCACGCTCGGAGCCGGACAGACATTCGAAAAGCACTCGTTTGAACAATTTGGTTCATTGAATATGAACGCGATTTTTTATCACCTTGGACTCATGTGGTTTCTCGGCGCAAAAGCAAAGGAGCTGTAAGAATGAATCCATTGAAAGATCATTTGCTTGGTTCTGTTCTGATTTTGTCTGTGGTTACACTTTCAGTGACTCACATTGCATGCGGCACGTCCGCTCAATATTCTAGTCCATGCAACACGGAATCATGCAAGGGAAAGCTGAATGTTGAAAGCTCAATCCAATTGGTGCCCAAGCTTGAGGACGTGGCACTGACTCAAGAATCTCGCATTGCAGGCTTCCTTGACTCAGACAGACGGCTTGTCGTTTTAAATACTCAAAGCGGCGAAGAAGTCTGGTGGCGCGAAAATGTTGAGATTCAACTGCCCTTTATCCCCTACAGCGTGCGCGATGGAAGTATTCTCAGATCGAAAAATTCCCTTCAACTTTTTTTGTTGAATGGAGGCAATGCCACACTCTCAGTTGAAGGTTCTCACCTTGTTGGCCGCGGCAGTCAGGAGACTCAATTCGTTGCATCTTATGAGCGAAAAGCCGAGGTCTTGAGCCTATTGGATGCGAATTCGACTGCAGGGAAAATCTCTCTCGCGTATGATGAAGGACTTTTTGCGAAAGACTTAATGGGCGTCGACATGCCCTATCGGGACTCGATACACACCTTTTTTGCTTCCGAAACGAATGACACGCTTATCTCCTTAAACCTTCTTTCCCTGAAATTTTTTGTCTACTCGTCAACAGGCCTGAGCAGCAATGGAGCGACACAATTTTCCAGAGACAACTCAAAATTCTGCGAGGCTGCAGATTTAAATATTGTAAGCGACGTTCTGCTCAATCGCTCAAGCAACACATCAACCTCTCTCGGCAATTCAACAGCTATTTTTGACGTCGCGAAAATTCCGGTTGCTTATGCTTTGGACTCCACATTTAAAGGCGTTCTTCTCAAGACGCTTGACCAACGATTGATTTATCTTGATTTCAACGCTGCCTGCAAAAACATTAACTCTCTGCGGGTTCTTGCTCTTAACTCTTCAAGCACATCAACGCAGACACAGGCAGATACACTCCTTGCCCTTGGAAACGACCAATTCGCAAATAAAACGACAAACGGGGATTTTAATCTTTTCAAGGTCAGTGCCACTGCGATTGAGAAAATCGGGAATATTGAAAACGTATGCCCAGAAAATGTTCTCACCCAGAAAATATATGAACGAAGAATGCTGATTGTCTGTGGAAAAAAATCAACAGATGGACTCAAAATCTCAACGCTCAGCGCAATTCAACTTCTCGACATAGATAAACAAAAAGTTCTGGCTAGCACATCATTCGCTGATGAACGAGGAATTGCCGGAATGGCTTTCGACAATATCTCTCCAAAGCTGTTCATTCTTTCGAATCGCAGTGTCGGCAAGCTGACGAGCATCGATTTTACTGGAGATTCGGCCAAGCAAGAGGTGAAAACAAACTTCATCCTCAAAAATATCATCGATAAGCTCTGATGACTCAGACGAGGCAGGAATATAGTTTCAAAAATTTTTATTGGAGAAGACGACCTTTAAAGAAATTCCAACTCTCCGTTGTCGCATTCAACTCCTCACTTGTTGGTCCAACGAGCCATGGCGGTTGATCCTGCCCACCGGGCCACGTGTGCCCACTTCCTTCGATAATGTACTGCACGACGGTAGAACCACCCCGACAGCCGGTTGTTTGCCGCAAAATCACTCTGGACGGGTCAGCTGAATATTTCTTCGGCAAAGCCTTTTCAACGGTATTTGTGCATCCGTTGTGTTGACTCCAGAACTTGACGGTGTCGGGAACAGATAAAAGACTCCCTCCCGCACCCCTCTTCATTTCGCCACCCACATAGGGAACAAACTTATCTTCTGGACTGTTGATGATCATTATGGACACGGGTTTAGAAGGTTTGCACACAGCACGTAAAGGCGTCGACATTGAACCTGCAACCGCAGAAAAAGCAGCAATACGGTTGGATTGCTCACATGCCAATCGTTGGACCATAAAGGCGCCGTTTGAAATTCCAGTGACGTAGATTCGACGAGCGTCGACGTTGCGGAGCCGTTTTACTTCTTCGATTAGATCCGTGAAAAACTTAACATCATCGACGTC
>CAYWSV010000168.1:7122-7582 GCA_964460155.1 uncultured Oligoflexia bacterium
CACGGCCATCATTCCAATTGCCGTCGATCCCGTTGGGATAAACCACAAGGAATCCCTGCTCGTCGGCCAAACGATGAAAATGCGTAGTTCGCGCAAGAATGGCATTCGAGGTCTTTCCTCCATGAAAACCAATAACAACGGGAGTCTGACTCGTGGAGTTGTAAGAAGAGGGGGTATAGAGCAAATACTCACGGTCTCTTCCCTGACTCGTCAATACTCGTGATTCAAAATTTGGACCCAAAGATTTTTTTGCTCGTGCATGAACACACGCCGGATTGGCTGCAAGAGCAAATACTGCGACGAAAACTTTCGTAAGTTTACTGATCACTCCAAAACACTCCCATGAAGAAATCTTATCTGCCCAAAACCAAGGAGGCACTCAAACACAATGCACAGGCTAGAGGAGAATTCATTTTAAAAAGAATACCCATAAGAGTGTATCCTAGTCCAACACCACATA
>CAYWSV010000169.1:0-2201 GCA_964460155.1 uncultured Oligoflexia bacterium
CAAAATCGTGAGGTCAATGTGTCCACCACGAAACATGGCAAACGAGTCAGCCGACGAAAAAGTAGACGCCCCTTGCGTCAGAGTTACAGTTTGCTTGCCTGCATTAATCAGGTCTGCACGCTCAAAACCTGCAACCGGAAAAGCTCCCATGCCCAGAATTCCATTTTCAGACTGCAAAGTAATGTTCATCTCGGGCTTGATTTCATTAGCCACGAGAGTGGGAATACCGATTCCAAGATTTACGTACATTCCCGCACGCAATTCAGCTGCAGCACGTCGCGCAAGTTGCTCTCGCGATAATAATTTAAAACTCATGTTTGTCTTCCCCTCACCTATTAAGAGCGGCTGAAGCCTTATACGCGCGGCTGAACAGTGCGTTGTTCAATTCGTTTTTCATAGCTGCGACCCAGCAACAACCGCTTCACGTAAACTCCCGGAGTGTGAATGGCCAGCGGATTCATCTCGCCCTCACCGACGAGTTCTTCGACTTCGGCAATTGTCACTTTCGCAGCGGTCGCCATCATCGGATTAAAGTTCATTGCAGTCATGTTGTATTGAATGTTGCCAAAGGGATCTGCGCGCCAACCTTTGATGAGCGCGAAATCTGCCTTGAGCGCACGTTCTAGGACGTACTCACGGCCATCGAAAATTTTGGTTTCCTTGCCCTCAGCCACAAGAGTGCCAACACCCGTGGGCGTGTAAAAAGCAGGAATACCTGCACCACCCGCACGAATGCGTTCTGCCAATGTTCCTTGAGGAACAAGATCAACCTGAAGTTTCCCAGACAAAAACTGTTGTTCGAAAATTTTATTTTCGCCAACATAGCTCGAAATCATTTTGCGGATTTGCCCGGTTTGGAGAAGCTTACCCAATCCGAAGTCATCTACACCTGCGTTGTTTGAGATGCAGGTGAGGTCCTTCACACCTTTGACACGCAGGGCTTCAATCAGGTGCTCGGGAATTCCGCACAGTCCAAAGCCACCAACCATAAGAGTGGCGCCATCTTGAATATCGCTTATGGCCTCGAGAGCAGATTCAAATAGTTTTGATTTATGTAGTGAACTCATGTTGCAGCGACCTCACGCAAGCGTCGGGCATTTTTCTGGACAAAAACTCTCAGGCCACCCACAGCAAACCCACCGAACGCACCCAAAAATGCGCCAAGCACAAGTGCAATACGGCGCTTCCCTGCAGGCTGTTCAAACACCATCTGCGGACGGTTCTCCGACGTTGCACCAATTGAGACGGCCACGAGAGTCGGCATCAAAACCGTATTCACGTTATCAACCAGAATATTTGAGGTTGGATCCGCATTTGCGCTCACGCGACTCACATACTTGCCACGTGCACGACGAGTGATGTTGTTCGTGAACGAACGCTCAGCTTCGCGTCGAGCCAAAGGCACCAACTGAAAAATTTGGTCACGCAACCCCCGCGCACGTTGAACCGTGTCGGTCGCTTCGTCAGATTTCATTTTTCCTTCGGCGAGCAACAACGCCACCATACGCTGCATGCGTTCAAACTGAGCCTGAAGAATAAAATACTCTTGCGCTTCGGCAATTGCAGTTCCCGTTGCAGGCAGGGTAAATTGAAGTGCTCTATGCTCGGAATCGTTAGTCGCCATAAAACTTGCATATTCAGGCATCTGACGAGCAAGCTTGTTGAGCAAGAATTCAATTTTCAAATAATCCTGCTTTGCCTTGAGCAACTGGTCACGGAATAAATCAGTTTGCTCGGCTTGGCTCGCGGTATCGGCGGTGCCGTTAGCCTGCGAAGGTCCTGGTTTTGCCGAGCTTGCCGAGGCCTCGGGCTCCGACAACGCCGCGTCGGACATCGCGTATTGAATGGCCGATGCGAAAATCTCTCCCGAACGCAAAGACAACCCTTGGACAGGAAGATTCACGTCCAAAACGAAGTCGCGCGGACTTGAAGACTCACGGAGACGCAACGGAGCTTCGCCGTCTTTTTTGATCAATGTTTGCTGAACCGCCAGAGCTTCATCGCTTAGATTCGCTTCTTTAAACGCGCGAGAAAGATCGGGTGTTTGATTCAGGACAGAGCGCCAAACCAAGCGTGAAACTTCCGTTGAGTTTAAGTTGTTGTTGAATGTTTCAACAAACTTTTTGGTGTCGGCCAAGGCAGGTTCATTGCGTTCAAGAGACAAAGGAATTTCTGATTTGTAGACCACCTTGACCACGCGC
>CAYWSV010000169.1:2211-7552 GCA_964460155.1 uncultured Oligoflexia bacterium
ATGATGGCTCCACCAATCAAACCAACAACAATCCCAATGGCGATTTCGAGTTTTATCTTCCAAAAGAAGCCCAGCAATTCGACCAAATCGATTTCGTCGGAGGCCGGCGGATAACCATATTGCGATTGCGAATTTGGAGAAGCTGAAATTTGGGCCTGCGGCGATTGTTCTGATGAATTCGTGTCAGTCGGTCCGCTCGGCGGCAGAGTATTGGGCATTTGAACCTCTTCGGATCATCGGTCCTGAAATGGGTGCATAAGACCCATCTCATAGCAGAAATCTTTCACAACGGGCAATTTCCAGTCGACGAATTGCTCGACCAAAGTCGTCAGGTCAGAAAGCTCAGCTCTGACAAATTCTCCTGCTGATTTTTCAAGTTTCACACAGTCCAAAGACGGTAACTCGGCCAAGAACCAAAGTTGCTCTTGCCCAATATTGCGTCGTTCTGGGTGAGCCTGCCTCACCTCGGGCGGAAAATGATAGCGTCGCCAGTATCTCGACTGTGCCACAATCGTCACCAAAGAGGCGTCAACCCCAAGCTCTTCGTTGATTTCGCGGAGCAAAGCATCACGGACTGAAGCATCTTCGGGCTCAATACCGCCTTGTACGGTTTGCCAAATTCCCGAGGGTTGACTCCTCAAACAGCGCAAATATTTATCACCAATGCGAATAATAGCAGCGACATTTGGTCTAAATTTCTCTAGTTCTTGATGATTCATTTCTAGCCCTTTCCGAAACGGTCGGATGGAAAAAGATGATCGAACTTGACGCTCTTTTCTCCACTTTCCGAATCTTTGAAGTCAACCTCAAGACACACGACGTAAACTTGTTCTGCACGTATTTTGCTTTGAAGCGCAGCATCATGTCGCCAGCGACACACATCCTTGAGCGAAGTGATGACGGGGTCCGCACTCTTCAAAACCGTTCGCGCCTTTTCATCAAGCGAGCCATGGTCCGCCAATTGAACGATAGAGTTCAGCTCAAGAGTCTTCCCAGACCATGCCCGCAGAGACTTGAGCGTTGTGATAAATCGATGCGGCCGCGCCAATCCAACAACAACACTCACTGACTTCGGGCATTGCTCTATTGAGACAGCTTCAAGTGAAAAACTGTCGGGCCTTTACGCTGCGAGCATCGCTGATCGCGTGGGAATACTGCGAGACTGATTCGCCCTGCGTCAACCTCGACCACACGACAACGTCTGCCTTAGGCAACGAATGAGCCCAAAAAGCTCCGGGCCAACCAGCGCGGTAAGGACCAAATGGCATACACGCACGTGGCGAACGCAATACCGACTTTGGATCCCAAAGAACGACATCGTGATGAACTGGCAAAGACGTTTGTGACAAACCATCATCAAGCAGTACGACAAGTGGACGCCGCACCGATTTGTCGGCAAGCGACCATTGTTCCCTCACAGATTCAAACAACACTTTCCGATTGGCGCCTTGAGCAATCCAAACACGGCTCTTTCCGGGCAGATTATCTGTTCCATGAGACCTTGACTCAAGGTCTTCAGACGCCAACAAAACTGCGTGCTCTAAACATTCGTCAGCCAACGATGCGTTCCAAAAATCAAGGTTTGAAGGGCTATTCAACGGATTTACACGCAACAAAACTTCCTGACGCGCAGAATCGCGATTTCCATATCCACGCGACAAAATCGCCACATCAAACCCAGACGCAATTGCTGCGCGGGCCAGCGCACGGACCACTGGACTCTTGCCTGTGCCACCCACTGCAACATTACCAACCGATATAATCCGTAAATCTTTTTGAGCAGACCCGACCTCGGCTTTATTCCGTTGCGCTGCACGCAAAGCGGCCGCTACGGACCAAAGCAAGCTCAATGGGAAAGCAAAAAACAAGCTAAAAATCGCGAAGAGCGGATGACGCTCGCGCAACGGCAGATCAATCTGCCCGCGCAGGCTTTCCGACCATCCACCCGTCATACAGGCTCACTCCCAGAAGGAGTCGATTGCGTTTGGGCTGAATCAGACAAACTCCTGCGCAAGGCGAGAATCTCGTCGGGAGTTCCTCCGGCGATATGTTTTCCATGTGCGAATAAATGACATTCATCAAACTGAGACAGATCACCCATGTGGTGAGTCACGGCCACAATTGTTCGCGTTTCTCCGGCGCGCTGTTGCCATGCCCACACTGCAGACCAAAACGCAGCTGCCGATTCGGCATCCAAGTTCGCTGTCGGCTCGTCGAGAAGAAGAACAGGCTTGTCGGCAAACAACAACCGCGCGAGAGCGACTCTGGCCTTTTCTCCGCCCGACAACCCATCGCCCATGAATCCTACTTTTTTGTTCAAAAACAGCTCTGCACCGGCATGCGTGTGCGCAAGCATCAGGTTCAATACCAGAGACGTCGACCTTTCACGTGCACGCTGAAGCTCAGCTTTCTGAGACGGCAAAACCGGATAAACGATATTTTCAAAAACAGTCCCTTGAAAAACATAGGGCGTTTGGGTTGCGATAACGACGTTCTCTGTTCCTGAAACAGTGCCTTCGCTTGGCGGCAGTAGACCAGCCATAATTCGAAGAAGTGTCGATTTACCTGCACCACTTTCCCCTACGAGAGCGACACGCGTGCGCTCTTTGATGCCAAGACTGACCGGATGCAAAATCCGCTGTCCTTCGGAGGTATCAAAGCTCACGCCTCGCAATTCGAGTGCGAAGCCCGTTCGTTGACTTCCGCGTGTGGAAGTCAAAGAGCGCTGACTGTCTGATTGCGCTGACTGGGTCAGCGTCCATTCATCGGAGAGTCGCGTCCAGACAGCCTTCAACTCAGAAAACTGCGACACGAACGAAGACACGTTTTTAAGAGGACGAAAAGCAAGAGCTGCGAGCACAAAAAGAGTTGAATAACCTGCAACATCTGCGTCCGAATTCAATGACATTTTCCACTGTAATGCACCGGCTATCACTGCAACAGCAAGCACTTCCATTGCCGGGCGAAAACAGCTCCGCAAAATGAGAGTTCCACGCATAAACGAATAGTAGCTGTCGCTCATCAGGCGGAGGTCTTCATTTTCGCGCTTTTGCGAACCCATGCCATAGATCGCAAGGAGTCCCTGCCGCATACGGAGACCACGTGTAGTCATCTCAACCTGACGCCGAGCACTTTCGCGGGTGTAATATTCAAGTCGCCGCGCAACTCCACGCAGAAGCAGAAAAAAAGGAACAAAAACAAAAATCAAAACGAAAAAAAACTTCGACGCAATGACCAGCATTGATAAAGCTGCACCAATCACTACAAGACCATCACGCAGTGCACCAATCGTACCTTTGCTCACAAGTCCTTGCATGAGTGTCGTGTCCAAGAGCACCCGATTTGTGAGCTCGTCCGGATTACGCAAATCCATAACGCGTCCCGAGGTACGAAGATACGAATCCAAAAATGCAGAACGCAATGCATGAGCCACCCGATGGCCCGCGCGCTCAAGTAAATAATTGCTCCCAAAGCTAGTTAATAGTCTGACAAAACCAATGACTATGAGCGACGCAGGTACAAGTGTCGTGAGCTCTTGTCTGCTCACGTGAATCAACTGTGGAAAAAGATCCGCAACCTGACGCGGAAGAATACGCTGTAAAGTTGCGTCTGGCGTGTTTGTAAAAATCAGTTGAAGAAGTGCGCCCGATGCAAAGCCAAGAGCAATTTCAGTTATTGCGTGCAGCGGGCTCAGGAGAAGCCCAAAAAAAACATCAGCACGCGAGGACGACCAAATCAAATTAAAAAGCGGATGTTTCCAGAATGCAGTTTTGGAATCGGCCGAACCGACTGACTGAACGTGCAGTGTGTCTTGCGCAGATGCTGTCACCGATTCAGTCCCCATTCCTTCTCTTCGCTCCAGAGGTCGCGAACCGATTTCCAATGGAAGCGCTGAGCCGATTCAGATGGCATATTCAGAAAGCAGTCAACGATGGCACGAGCTGCATTGCGTGCGCTGTGAGACGGGAAAAGTTCGCCCAATTCACGTAGCTCGTTGCGGATTGTTTTCTCGTGTTCTGGAGCTTCAAGCACACTTAATGCATGTTGACTGAGCGCCTGCGCATGAGCCGAATCTTGAATAAATTCAGGAACAATTTCACGCCCTGCGCAGAGGTTCTCCAAACTAATATGCGGCAAACGAACAAGACGTCGAGCAATTGCGTAAGTGAGCCAGTGCATTTTGTAGACGACCGAATGAGGAATACCCATAAGTGCAGTTTCGAGGGCAGCTGTCCCTGAACACACCCATGCGTATCGACACGAGTGCAAAACACTGATGAGGGGCTGATGTTCAACCAACTCAACGTCCACACGCACAGCCTGAGCTCCCTCGGTGGATAAAGTCTCGTTGAGCAGAAACTCCAGGCGCGCCCGTGACACGGTGGGAGCAACAGGAACAACTGCACGCAATTTTCCATTCAAGGCAGCACGCGTTTGAACAAACGCCTTGACCATTTCCGGAAAGACTCTCTCTATTTCACCCGATCGGCTGCCGGGAACAATTCCAACGCATGGAATTTCGGAAGCCTTCGGATGATGAGCCGAAGCTTTTTCCTTCAAGAACTCCTGAATCTTATCATTCAGAGGATTACCGATGAATTTTGCATTCACTCCACCGCGACGCAGTAATTTTTCCTCGAAAGGTAAAATACACGTCACCAGATAAGTGCAGTCGCGCAGTCGAGCTACACGCCCGACACCGTGTGCCCAAACCTTTGGTGGAATATGATAAACAACACACGAACCAAGATGAAATGCATCCTCCATGAGGCGCATGTTCAAGCCCGGATAATCGATGAGAATGGTGACATCTGGACGCCTGTGCAGCAGTTCACTTTGAAGTCGATGCGCGGCAGCAGACAACCGTGGATACACAGAAACAACTTCAGCGAATCCCATGGCGCTCAGTTCGTCGATATGAACAACCGCCTCAACGCCGGCGTTCTTCATCAACCGACCCGCAGAACCCCACAAAGAAATCTTCAAGCCCGCGCGCGCAAATTCAGAATAAAGCGCTTGCGCAAGCAGAGCTCCTTGCGCATCACCGCTCGCTTCTCCAGCCAGAATGCAAATGGACAGGTTTTTTGAATCAGATGGTTGCTGAGATGTCGTCATGGTTGCCTCCTTCGGCAGGACGAACAACTCCGCGATGCGCTGTACGGATAAATTCCGCCATCCGCATCGCATGCGGATTGTCCAACAGGCCTTGCTGACGGCAAGCTTCCATGGTCTCGGCCACTGTGGGCAAGGGAGAAAGGAAGAATTGTTTGTAAAGAGATTTAAGCACCGCCAGATCGCTCGCCGTAAGGCCACGACGACGCATGCCGATGACGTTCATTCC
>CAYWSV010000170.1:0-7324 GCA_964460155.1 uncultured Oligoflexia bacterium
AGCTGCTCTGTAAATTGCAGAAGTTCTTTTCTGTCAGAAGTCATCGCCCATTTTAGTACGCGTGTGGGCGCGCAACATTCGCCCATGTTGTTGAGCTTATAAAAAGCTTTGGTCATCATGGTTTCTGCTGGTGGCATATTCATCATGAGGTCGCAAAGGATGAGCGTGCGCGAGAGTGTATGAAAGAGCACTGTCTCTTCAAAACGAACTCCCGGTACCGGAAAAAACTCGAGCTCACGATCGGCTGTGATGTGGGCCACGTCTGTTGTGAATGCCACTCGCCCTTCCATCCGAGGATGGTTTTTTAGGTAGGATTGTGGACACACAATTTGAGCTTGAGGAAACTGCTCCGACATCCATTGCAGGTCAGATGTGTGATATTTGTTTGGTGCGACGATTCCTCGCACGAATCCCAGCGAAGAAAGCCAGGTCAGGTCCTGCGGCTCGAGGCGCATTGGATTGTGAATCCAGATTTCATTGTTGCGTAAACGCACAACCGTCATGCGACGAGCTAGCGGATTCGTCCAGGTTCCATCGACGACCCAGAGTGAGGGAACAACCTCGATGGGTCGCGCATAGGTAAACTTAACTGATTGTGAATCCGAAGAGTTTTCATCCATACTTTCAATTCAATCATGGAATCGATATGAATCAACCCGCTCAGGGTGTTGATGATTTGGCGTGTCGGCGTCTCGGAGCGTTTTGTCATGGCGAGGGAGCTTCGTGAGTCCAACTTCAGAATTCAATTTTTCGATTCCCAAAAGTGCTTCGTTGCAATCTTTTCTCTCTGCCGGACAACAGATTTTGCAGCGTGGTGGAGCGCAAATTGCTTTTGATTATGATCCACCCGCAAATGGTCAAAAACCAACTGCGTTGTTGGTTCTCATTAATGGCTTTGCTCGTCCTCGGGCTGATTTTCGCGCCTTCAGAAAACGTATTCACGCTCAGATGAACGGCTTAGCGACAGTCGCGTTGGACAATCGGGGAGCTGGAGAAACTCAAGGTGGACTTGAAGATCTCACAGTTCAAAACATGGCTCTTGACGCTGCTTTTGTAGCTCAGACACTGTGTACGTCTCTCGACTTGGAAACGTATCACATTCTAGGCATCAGTATGGGTGGCATGATTGCTCAAACGTGGGCCGCACAAGATGCTCGAGTCGCATCATTGACTCTTGTGAGTACGACCGCCGGAGGACATGCTCGGGTTTGGCCAGTAGGGGTGAATCCCGAGGAAGCGCGGAGCAAGCCCTTTGAGCCGTGGTCGCAAGACGCCCAAGTTCTGCACCGTCGGATGAGCCGGTATTTTGGTCCGCGATTTCGCAAGTCATCCCCGCTGCTCATCGATATGATGGTCAAAAATATGCTCAAGTCTCATACGGTTGAGTCGGCTCAGGGGCGGGCTAAAGCCCAATACAATGCGACAGTGGGCTTCGATGGGACGTCGCTTGTCCGCGAGGTCCGGTGTCCGACGTTGGTCCTGACCGGCAGTGAGGATGAAATCATCCCTCCGCAAAATAGTGAAGAAATTTGCAAGCTTATTCCCCATGCCGAGCTTCGGGTTTTTGCTGAAATGGGCCATTTGTTATTGATTGAGGACCCTGAAAATTTTGTTGCACTTGTGCGTAGTTTCCTTGAGGCTCGCAACCGGTAGGAGGGACCCCCGTGAAGCAGCCGTACGCACTCGATCTGTCAGAAAGCGCATGGAAAGACTGGTGTGTTGCTCAGGGAGCAAAGCCATTTTTGGGCACCCAAATTCTCGAATGGATGACACGCAAAGATTGCACAGAACCTGAAAAGTTTTCCAACGTCTCTTCGGCGCTGCGTGCCAAACTGGCGGAGAGGTTCGACTGGTCCTTGCCTGCAATTGATACTCTGCTGAATTCATCTGATGGTTCAGAAAAAATCCTGCTCAAGACCTACGACAATTTATTTACTGAATGTGTCCTGATGCCATCTGAAAATCGCGTCACCCTGTGTGTGAGCAGTCAGGTTGGATGCCGGATGGCGTGTACTTTTTGTCAGACAGGAAAAATGGGTCTGACGCGAAATCTCAGCCGTGGCGAAATTCTTGGGCAAATAGTCATTGCCAACCGTCGTCTTAAAGAACGCGGTGACGCACGCCGCGTTACAAACATTGTGTTTATGGGCATGGGTGAACCACTCGATAATTTCGACGAAGTGGTCTCGGCATGCGAAGTGATGCTCGACGAAAGATTTTTTGGTCTTTCAAAACACAAAGTCACGGTGTCTACATCGGGACTTGTGCCTGCCATTGAGGAATTGGGCCGCCGTGTCCCCGTCAGTTTGGCAATTTCGCTTCACTCTGCGGACGAAGAGCAGCGTTCAGGGATGATGCCCGTTAATAAAAAGCATTCTCTTGCAGAGCTTAAAGAAGCGCTGCTTCGCTACCCCGTGCAAACGCGTCATGGAATCACGTTCGAATATGTGATGATCAACGGAGTCAATGACTCCATTGCTCACGCGAAGAAACTTGTGAAGTTCCTGCACGGCCTCAAGGCCAAGGTCAACCTCATACCGATGAATCCACATCCGGGAACAGAAATGGTGGCTACGGATCCTGATCGTATGCGCGAGTTTCAAAAGTATCTAACTGATCGTTCTATTCCTGCGCCGGTGCGTTATTCACGCGGACAAGATGTTAGCGGTGCATGTGGCCAGTTGGCGAGCAAACGCAAAGATGAATTGCAGTTGGCACCGCGTGCAGTTGCGCTGGCTCGTCGACGCGAATGGCTCGAGAGCAGACGTTGATTTATTTTGAAGAGTAATCAAGCCCAACGCGGGCAGCGCTTCCGCTGACAATGTGACGATCGGGACCTGCCCCGAGCAAATTCTGAAATTCGAAGTAAAGACACAGACCCAAACAGAAAGCCGTCCAGCCGAACGAAACTCCAATGCCGGGGCCCGAACCATTGCCGTCGAGAACTAATCCAGCGGCAGGAATAACGTATGCCCCCGATTTGAATTCATAGACTTTTCCAACCAAAGCTTGAGTTGCTGCAAGACTGACGTCGACGTTCGAAAAGGTTGCGTGCAGTTTGTAGCCATTTGGCGAACGAAAGTCGGCTGCATTGGGGTGACCGTTGCTGAGCCCCACAGAACCACCAGCAAGACCAGCACGGAAGGCATGTGCGCGTCCAGAAGAGAGTATAATGAGGCTGATGAATAATATTCTCAGATTCATTTTAAAACTCCCAGCCCAGACCGGTCGTTACACTCTGCATGTGTCCGAAGGTCAGATAGAGGACGCTGACGCCCGGTGGAATATAAATGGAATCCCAGCTGAGTTTAAAACGAAGGTCGCGTCCAAGGGCAGGGGACCAATGAAGGCCTAAAGCGAGTCCGGCGCTTGAGGATGTCTTCCGTTCAGTTTCAGTGGTCTCTGAGCTACGCAAAAGCTGAGTGCGTGCAAGCATTCCGCCAACCCCTGCACTCACATGGATGGATTTGGATTTGCCCGCGGGTGTTTTGTAGCTGATTTGAGGGAAAATAATTTGCTGAGAGAATGATGAGTTCTTTTCACCCATCAGCGATGCCGAAACAAGAATTTTACCAGCCTCGAACCATGAATGAAGAGCCGGTGATAAGCGGTCATCTCCCTGAGTAATGAAGCCTCCACCCCCACCGAGCTCAAGTGCGTAGACCCGAGCGGGAGCAAAAAAACAGATCAGGGAAGCAATATTTAAAAGGGTTCTTAGCACCCTAAAACCTCGGCGACGTGAGGAAGATTGCGATAGTGACCATCGAGATCCAAACCATAACCGATAACGAAGTTCCGACCGATTTTGAAACCAACGTAGTCGGCCCGAATGCTTGCATCGTGGGCTTCGGGCTTATCAAGCAAGGCCGCAATGCGGATTGATGCAACACCAATTTCGGTGAGCTTATCGCGCAGAAAAACAATACTGCGCCCGCTGTCGATAATGTCTTCCACCACAAGGATATGACGATTCTTCAGGCGGGCTGGCAGTTCGGAGAGAAGCTCAATTTTGCCTGTAGACTGTGTGCCCTGATAACTGCGAATACGCACCGACTCAATTTCGGTAGGCAGATTGATGTGCCGAATAAGATCAGCAGCAAACAGAAGGGCACCGTGCAAAACGACGAGCACAACAAGAGCAGAGCCATCGGGAATGGAAGTTGCATTAATTTCTTTAGCGATGTCCTCAACGCGAGAACGTATTTGCTCTTCAGAGAATAAAACCCGCACATCGCGGTCGTGTCCGCCGACTTTGATTTTCATGATGCTGATTCTCCAATGGGTAGGGTGGCTGCGGTGCTGAGGACCAAATCAGCCATTATTTTTGCGACCGAGGCTCCCATATGAACGACGTCCGCGTGATCGAGCCGACTGTCGGGTCCAGCGAGGCCCGCACCGTAGTTCGTCATGCAGCTTAGGCCAATAACGCGAGCTCCCATTTGGCGGGCGGCTATGGCTTCAACCACGGTGCTCATGCCTACGGCCTGTGCGCCGAGTGTGCGCAGCATGCGAATTTCTGCTGGTGTTTCGTACGAGGGGCCAAGGACACCCGCATAAACACCATGTCGGAGATTGAGTCCGAGTGATTGTGCGCGCGTTTTAAACGCATTACCCCACTCGCGATCATAGCACTGGGTCATGTCGCAAAAACGTTGTCCAAAACCGTTGCCAGCAACCCCTGAAAGAGGGTTCAATCCGGAAAGATTGATATGGTCTTCAATCAACATGAAGTCACCCAGCTTCCATGATGTTTCAAGACAGCCAGCAGCGTTGGTGAGAATCACTCCGCGCACTCCCCAAGCAATCATCGCTCGGACATTGTGTGCGACCTGACCCACAGAAAATCCTTCGTAAGCGTGGTTTCGGCCGCGCAAGAATGCAACTCTACGACGACTGTGTGTGTCTTTGGAAAAAATCTCACCCACACGTAATTCGCTTGCATGTCCCGCGACCTCGCTGGCGGCAAATCCGGGAATTTCGGAGAACTTGAGCACGGACATGGAGTCTATGTTTGGTATCGCGTTGCCGAGTCCTGAGCCGAGCACAATGCACAAATCGGGTGCCTGAGAGTTCCATTTTTTTAAAAATGCCGCGCTTTGATCAACGCGGTTCTTATCACTGTTATCCATGCGTCGAAGTCCTCTTCTTCCCGTTGAGCTGATCATGGTGCTTGGCAAAACCAAAGCGAGTCTGGACTCGTTGGAAAAACCAACACCAGAACGACGATACCCGAAACTCAATGGAATCGCATCGCAGGAAGCAACCAAACAAATGGTGTGTGATTCGCGAAAGTTGGTTGTGAGCTTGAACCCTGAATAATGGCTTAAAAAGCTGTCTATTCTTTCTTAGATAACCTTAATTATCAAAACATAAAATATAATCATATTGGTCATTTATGCAATATCCTCGTACGCCGAACGACAAGATTAAAAGCAAATGTGTCACTTTTAGGTGTCATACAGGATTCCATGACCCAAGAAGCAAATGTACGCCTTGGTTGATGCCGTTGGTGCGCATCAAGACGTCGAAAAGCCGTCGCGTGGGTAAACACGACCTTGTTAAGCAATGGGGAGGAATTATGAAAATTTCCGAGTTTCAGCGCGAATTTGTGAGAAAAAACCAAGACGGAAATGATGGAAGGTTCGGCGAGGACAGTCGAAAACATTCTAATTTTGGCAGCGTTCTCTTCTCGAGCCGAGGAGGGGGAAATGACAGCGGCGGTGGTGGATGCTGTTGCTGCGATGGTGGAGCTGTTTTTGATGAAGGCTGTGAGAGCGATTGTTGAGTTGCCGAAAAATCTGCCACTTAATTTTAAGGACCGTTACACTGTGTCGGTCTCCTAAAATCGAAAAAACGATGAACAGGAAAGGATTGGAAGTCAGGTGAGACCGTTTTTAATTGCAAAAATGTCCTTAAAGATGATGCTCAGAGAACCTTTAGTTCTCATTTGGAATCTTGGATTTCCCGTCCTTGTTTTTCACGTTTCAAAGTTTATGCATGGAAACTCATTTGAGAGAATAAATCTACAATTCTTTAACACAATGATTGCCTACACCATTGTCATGAACTGTATCTATGGCATTGGTTTGTGTCTTGTTGGATGGCGTGAAGATGGGCTTTTAAGAACCTTTGTTCACGGTATTCATGCTCAATTTAATCTTGTTCTTGGACTTATTATTGGTATCTCAGTTCTCAATTCTGTTTTCGCTACTCTTATGTTTTTTTCGTGCAACATGTTCGGAGAGCACTTTAGCTCAACCATAATTATTAAAAACATTCCAGCCACACTTGCTGTTTCTTTTGTCTTTGGTTCAGGAACCGTCCTAACCAACAAAGTTCCATTGCGATGGAAGACTCTCAGCACAATCATCTCAATTTTTGGATGGCTCATGATGGTTGAATCATCATTTGCTAGCTCAATACAGCAGGTTCAAGCAGGTCACGTCTTGTCAGTGCTCAGTGCGATAAACCCAATAAGGTTTGTTCGGATGTTTTTTGAGTTCGACAATCTGAGGGCTTCGACTGGTGGAATGGTCCTTGGAGCTTCATTTGTTTTTCTGGCTGCTGGTTGGTGGGCGACCCGGCGCTTGTCACAACATTCTTGTGAGCGAAGGTGAAACATGATCAACGCAACTGACTTTTCATTTGCTTATGCTGAACAAAAAGACTCAGCAATTTTTCAAAATGCTTCTTTGGACATCGCAGCTGGAACAGTCACTGCAGTGATTGGCCCGAACGGTTCCGGAAAAACAACATTGTTTGAACTTATCCTTGGTTCATTAAAGCCAACTCAGGGTGAAATTCGTGTGTCGGCGGATGCAAACGATAGAGTGATTATGCCTCAAACGATTTCCGCGCCTTGGTTACTCTCAGTTTCCGAGATTCTATATTTTTTATTCTCCCTCAATACTCGAGGCGAGATTAGCGAAAAGGAGTTCTTGGAAAATCTGAGTGAATCGGAAAAGCGAAGATTCAAAAAAATAAAAGACCGGCGATTTGGTCGATGCAGCGCAGGCGAGCGCGCGTGGCTTCTCTCCAGTCTTTTGCTCACGCTTCCTCGAAAACTCTATATTTTGGATGAGCCGACTGCGGGTGTGGATCCTGAATTCCGCGTTCTGATTTGGGACCGAATTAAACGAGTCGCTGAGCGAGGAGCAACCATAATTGTTTCGACCCACCTGCTCGATGAAGTGGGCGCTCACTCTCAGAGAGTCGTTATGATCAATGACGCCAAGTTGATTGCCTTCTCGTCGATGGCCGATATGATTCAAGCTACCGGAACAAAAACTTCTGATCAGGCATTCATTTCGTTGGTCGGAGAACG
>CAYWSV010000171.1:0-7218 GCA_964460155.1 uncultured Oligoflexia bacterium
CAGCGGGGTGAGCGATAGCGAGCGCAAAGCCGCCTACGCATGTGACATTACCTACGGAACCAACAACGAGTTCGGCTTCGATTATCTGCGCGACAACATGAAGGTCAGACTCGAAGACTTCTCGCAGCGTGGCCACAACTTCGCGATCGTCGACGAAGTGGACTCCATTCTGATTGATGAAGCTCGAACTCCCCTCATCATTAGCGGTCCGTCCGATCAAACCTCCGACAAATACCTTACAGCCAACGACGCGGTGCGCGGCTTGCGCCGTGAAATCGACTACACGGTCGACGAAAAATCCCGCAGCTGTGCGTTGAGCGAAGAAGGAATCCAAAAAGTCGAAAAACGACTGCGCGTGGGCAACTTGTATGACCCCGAGCACATGGAACTGGTGCACTGCATCAATCAAGCCCTCAAAGCACACGTCGTTTTCCGCAAAGACGATCACTACATTGTCCGCGATGGTCAAATCATCATCGTCGACGAATTTACTGGCCGTCTGATGCACGGACGCCGCTACTCTGATGGTCTTCATCAGGCACTCGAAGCCAAAGAAAACGTGCCGATCCAGCAAGAAAACCAAACGCTGGCAACAGTCACCCTGCAGAACTTTTTCCGTATGTATAGCAAGCTCGCAGGTATGACCGGAACCGCCGACACAGAGGCTGTGGAATTCCATAAAATCTACAAACTCGACGTCGTTGTTATTCCAACCAACC
This sequence comes from uncultured Oligoflexia bacterium, assembly GCA_964460155.1. Taxonomy (GTDB): domain Bacteria; phylum Bdellovibrionota_B; class Oligoflexia; order Silvanigrellales; family Silvanigrellaceae; genus RFOM01. The sequence goes on from CAYWSV010000171.1 coordinate 720, forward strand.
GTCCCATGATCCGACAAGACGACGATGACGTTTTGTATCTGCGTCAAGGTGCAAAATTCAAAGCTGTTGCCGATGAAATCGCCGAGGCCAATAAGCGTGGCCAGCCTGTTCTTGTTGGTACGGTGAGTATCGAAAAGAGCGAATTGCTCAGCGACCTGCTCAAGCAGCGCGGAATTGAACACAGCGTTCTGAACGCAAAGCATCACGAGCAAGAAGCACAAATCATCGCACAGGCCGGTCAACGCGGACGGGTGACAATTTCAACCAACATGGCTGGACGCGGAACGGACATCATTCTCGGTGAAGGCGTCGCTGGTCTGGGTGGGCTTTATGTGATTGGTACAGAGCGTCATGAGAGCCGTCGTATCGACAACCAGCTGCGTGGTCGTTCGGGTCGTCAAGGTGACACAGGCAGGAGCCGGTTCTTCCTCTCTTGGGAAGACGACCTCATGAAACGATTCAACAACAAGGCCAATCAGTTCCTCATGGAACGCACGATGGGTGATGAAGCGTTGGCTGATCCTATGCTGACCCGCGTTATTGCCAACGTTCAAAAACGCGTGGAAGGTTACAACTACGATTTGCGTAAGCACTTGCTCGAATACGATGACGTACTCAACAAGCAGCGCAAAACCGTTTACGCTGCGCGCAACCGCATCCTTGAAAAAGGCGATTTGCGCGAAGTGCTTCTTGACGAAACACTGACCGACCTGAGCCGCGAAGTTGCAGAAGAGTTTTCACCGGCAACTGGTGTGCCGGGTGAATTGGTGGCCATTGAGTATGGCAAGCTGGAACGCACAATGTTCCAGCGCCTCAACACGGTCTTCAACTTCACACTCGAAGAGCGCAAGAACACCGAGCTGACACGACTCGACTTCATCAACTTGCTGACGGCTAAACTGACCGAGGCCTACAGCCGCAAAGAGGCTCTCTTTGGTGCCGAACAAATGCGCGAGATCGAGCGCTGGGTTATGCTGCAGACCATCGACCAGTACTGGAAAGATCACTTGCTGAGCCTCGACCATCTCCGAGACGGAATCGGCTTGCGCGGATACGGACAAAAAGACCCCTTGCAAGAATACAAGCGCGAAGCGTTTGACCTCTTCAAGCGTCTGATAGCCGCAATTAAACTCGACACACTTGAGTCGTTGTTCCGTGTTCAACCCAACCTTGCTGAAAGGTTTGCGGAAGAAGCTGAACTCGAAGCTCAAAAGCGTGCTCAACGCGAATTGTCGAGCAGCGAAGCTCTGCACGCAGAGGCTGATGCAGGCGCAGCTCTTCCCTTGCAGGACGTAGCTGAGTCAACGGAAAAATCTCTGCGCGTCTAAACGCGATGACCAGAAATCAGGCATAACCTGTATGAAAAAACATCAGGTTAATCAGGCTCTGGTCGTATTCTCAAACCTCAGGCAGGACTGAATTCCTACCCGAGGTTTTTTTATGCCATGCACTGTTCATTCTGCCGTTTGTCTGGGGATGCAGGTTGTCCCTGTGACCGTTGAAGCCGCACTGGGCAACGGCTTTTCCGGTGTCCAACTCATTGGCCTTCCGCACGACTACGCACGCGATGCTCGCGAACGCATTCGCTCGGCGCTCGAATCACTTGGATTTCCTTTGCCCGCGCGCAGGCTGGTGGTGTCTGTCAGACCCGTAGAGCTGTTAAAAGTTTTCCGCGGTGGCCTTGAACATCTTGATCTCCCCTGTGCCATCGCAATTCTTGGTGCCATGGCCGACTCCTCCGACGACAAAAAACACGCGGGCCTGCTCAAACGAATCGCAACGCACATCAAAACAGGACAACATCTTTTTGCGGGTCAGCTGACTCTCTCGGGGAAAATTCTTCCACCGGACTCCATTCTTCCTTTTGAGCTTTTACTGCTCAACACGCCCGAGAGCACGACCCGCATCTGGTCGTCTGTGTGTCCCGAAAAAATCAGCCGAGCCCCACTTCAAAACTTCGTGCGCATCGAAAGTCTCGGCGCATGTTTGAGCACACTCGCTGCTGCAGAAAAAGCGGCCCACTCAAGTTGCACAACCCGTTCCTCCACCACGCACTCACTCGTCGATAGCAATAGAGAGGAAAAAATCTGTGCGGTGCTAAAAAAATTTAGCCCTACTCCCACAGTTGCGCTTGCACTCGCGATTGCAGCCGCGGGACGACATCATATTTTGTTGGCAGGCTCACCGGGTTGCGGAAAAACCTTCGCCCTTCGTCACCTCAAGGATCTTCTCCCCCCACTCTCCCACAGGGAACATCTGGAGGTTGCGCTGATTCACCAACGCGACCCGCATCCCACAGATTCGCGTCCGTTTCGACATCCTCACCACAGCGCTTCTGCTGCAGCATTGCTTGGCGGTTCGCAATTGCAACCCGGAGAGGTCTCACTTGCGCATCATGGTGTCTTGTTTCTTGATGAACTTGCCGAATTCCCACGCCCTGCTCTCGAGGCTCTGCGCGAACCACTGGATGAACGCAAGATAACCCTGTCTCGATCGCGTGGACGTGTCGAGTTACCTGCGCATTTTCTTCTTTCCTCTGCCACAAATCCCTGTGCCTGTGGATTTTTTTTCTCGCGGGTTCAATCCTGCCGCTGCGTTGGCAACGCTCCGCTCAAATATCAGCAAAAACTCAGCGGGCCCTTGCTCGAACGCTTTTCTCTTCTGCTCCTGATGGACGACATTCTTGAGCAAGACCAACTTCAAAAAGAACTTCGGTCCGACAATCACTTGGCCGAGCTTTCGGCCGATTGGCTGCGTGTCTTCCAATCGAATGAATCCAAATGGACGGCGCAATTTTTGCAGGCGCAAAGTGAGTTTTGGAACACGAATGGCCCTGCAGCTCTGGTGCATCCCGATTCACATCCTGCACTGATGCAAACACTCGAAAAACGTGCTGCTCTTGAAAAGCTCAGCCCCCGCTGTTTGGCGAGGCTCAGCGAACTCCTCATCACCCTGCAACGGCTGTTTCCCGACCAAGCCTCACATTGGAAAAATGAAAAATTCATCGAAGCCCTTTTGCAATTGCGAGGGCTTGAATCCGCCATGAGAAAGGGCGCATCGTTTTTGACACCCACGACACATCAACATCTCCTTAAGGATATGCGCAAGCTTAACGATAACCCCAGTCAGCAGGAATTATGCTGAACGCGGGACGCGAGGAGGTCATTTCATGGGCAAAACAATCTTGGTCGTCGACGATGCACAAACAATCAGACATCTGACACGTTTTGCACTCAGCAAGGGCGGCTACACAGTCGTTGAGGCCGAAGATGGTGTGCAGGGTCTCAAGGTGCTCGAAAAGACGCCCGTAGATCTCATCATCTCTGATCTCAACATGCCCAACATGAACGGTCTCGACATGTGTCGGGCGATTAAAAATAACGAACGCACAAAACACATCCCTATTTTTATGCTGACAACCGAATCAAGTCAGGAAGTCGCGTTGCAGGGCAAGGAAATTGGAATTATGGCTTGGATTGTGAAGCCTTTTTTTCCAGACAAACTCCTTGCTGCAGTGCAGAAGGTCGTCGGCGTCTGAAAGGCGTCTGGCCTTCCGGTAGATACAACGGGGGCCCGCGCACCCCGTTTTTTTTTTGAAGAGGCTCCATGGCGACCACGATTGTACAAAAAATCAGAAACGTCGGACGCCTGAGCCAAATCGTCAACATTCTTGGACGATATGGTTTTAGCAAAGAATTGCAGGATACTGAGCTTGCGTCATTTGTAACAGAAACTGAAGACACGCGTGCCGCCGATTCATCGACCGATGAAAAACTAAAAACAGAGCTCTCGGGTGCAAAACGTCTGGCCCTTGCCTTTGAAGAGCTGGGCCCAACGTTCGTGAAGTTGGGGCAACTTCTGGCTTCGCGTGAAGACGTTCTTCCTAAAGATGTCATCGTTCAATTCCGCCGCCTCCAAGATCGCGCTAAACCGGTTCCATATGAAGTTGTTTTAAAAATTCTCGACGCCGAATACCGCGGTAAAACCAATGAATATTTTGAGTCCATTGTGCCTCAGCCGCTGGGCTCGGCGAGCATCGGACAAGTGCACAAAGCACGGTGTCGGGATGGCCGCGATGTGGTTCTCAAAATTCAACGCCCCGAAATTGAATCCGTGATCCGAACCGATCTGTCTATTCTTGCCGGACTCGCATCGGTCCTTGAAAGCGCCATTCCAGAAATCCGACTCTTGCGCCCGAGTGTTGTGGTCGAAGAGCTAAAAAAATCTCTCTTTGCCGAACTCGATTATTTTCGGGAAGCCGCAAACACCGAACGGATGCGCAGCTTTTTTATAGATGATGAAACCATTTATATTCCTGAAATCCTCAGGCAGTACAGCACTCGAAATGTGCTGTGCATGGAGGCCATCTCAGGCGAAAAACTCACACGCCTCGAGCGCAGCCGATCGCACAACACACTCGTTTCTCATGGTGTACGCGCATTTCTGGACATGACCTTCAAACACGGAATGTTTCATGCCGATCTTCACCCGGGAAATTTCATCCTGATGAATAACGGGCGGCTGGCTATTCTCGACTTCGGCCTCACAGCCCGACTCACCCGTGAAATGCGCGTCACAATGACGTACTTGTTTGTTGCGCTGGTTAACGAAGATGTTGAAACCTTTGCCCGCTTGTTTGTTGAACTGACGGAAGCCCAAGGAGACGTTGACCGCAAAAGCCTAGAAGACCATGTGCTTGAAAAAGTCGACCATGCTTTCAGTCTTCCGGTGCGCGAATTGCAGTTGGGCAAACTGCTCATGCAAATTGCCCGCATCGCGGCAAGCCACAATGCGCCCGTGAGCCGCGATTTGGTACTCTTTTTTAGAGGAATGATTGCCCTTGAGAGTTTTGGGCGTAGCCTTGACCCCGAATTCGAAGTTCTGCGCGAAACTGCCGACTACGCAAAATCCTTTTCACAGGGCGCACTCGCGCGTAGTCTTTTCCAGCAAGATTCGCTCCTGATGATCCGTGACTCGCAGGCGCTCGTTCGGGAATTGCCCTTCACCCTGCGCATTTTGACTAAACGTCTACAGCAAGGCGATCTGGCCGCCACTTTGGAATCACCAGACGTCAAACGTCTCTCTTTGGAAATCGAACGCGCGGGCCAACGGCTAAGTCTTGCACTTATTTTAGGCGCATTAGTTCTCGGTAGCAGTCTTCTGACTTTTAACCGCAAGGGCCCTCTGTTCGATTCTTTAGCAACTTTTGGATTACTCGGTTTTGGAGTTGCAGCATTGGTTGGCCTGTGGCTTATTGTGGCCATTCTGAAATCTGGAAGGCAACCCGACTGATGCTCACTCGGTCACATTTCTCCGTGGACCTGTGGTTTATCTTTGGCTCGTTTTGTTACGGTGCCGAAGCGCGCATTATTGCGTGCAAAGCCGAAGGTTTACTGCTCAACATTCAATCACCCTCCCAGCAGGCTCTCGCTGAACTCGTATCGTTTTTCGAGTCCATCAATGAAAAGGCAAAAGCACTCATCCGTACCGAAATTCGAATTTTTGTTAATGGGAATCCGGATGAACCTGCAGACGATTGGGCTGAAGAACTTGTCGCAACCCTCATGACCGATCTCAAACCCCGCATAGCGCCGGTCACAGGAGCGCATTCACTTCAGGTCGAACTGACAGATGTGCGCGGACTGACCCCAAATGACCAGAACGCATGGAGTAATCTTGTCACAGACATATGGCCCCGCTTGCCGGCCTGATGTATCGTTTAAGTAAACGAATCAGACGAGGTGCGGAGTGCGTTCGACTGCGGGTCTCAAAAAACCGGGAGCGTGGATTTTTCTTTTCACTCTTTCATCTGCGGCAATAATTTCAACCCATGCTTTTTCCGCCTCTAAGGCAAAACCCGAATTACCCATGGGCGAAGAGCTTCAGGAGTCCGCGGCAGCACCGGCTGCGGCATCAGCTCCCGCTGCTGCAAAGAAATCGGCTCATGGTTCCGATAAACCTGCACCAGCAGCACATCCATCCGAAGAAAAGACTGCACCCGCTGCGGGCGCGAACGCTCAGCATGGAGAAGAAAAAGATCCTTACGCTGCGCCTCCACAAGGACATGGCGAGGAAAAGGGACCACAAACAAAAGGCTCTTCACCTGCCGATGCTACCCACGACAAAACTCCTAAAGGTGAGGAGCTTGACCCGCACGCAGCGCCCAAAGCTGAAGGTCACTCAGGGCGATTGCTTGAAGGCAAAGTCCCACCGGCCGTACCTGCTCAGGGCAGTGGATTCTTTTGGTTTGCAGGTGTCTTTGTCATTCTCGCCATAGCAATCTTCATCTTTACGTAAACACCGAACCGTTCTTATTTCCGTTTAAACTCGCCCAGCAAACTGCAGCCGATATCCGCAAAGGAACATCGAAGTGAAAAAATCACACATCGCAAAAACTGTTTTTGTTTCTTCCGTCCTCTCGTCTTTAGCCTTCGCTGCCCCAAGCAAAAAGCCAAGCAAGTCACCTTCTGTGTCGGGTCAACCGGCAGCAGCAGCGAAG
>CAYWSV010000172.1:0-7195 GCA_964460155.1 uncultured Oligoflexia bacterium
AGACGGCTGCAATGGACGGCGTTTGGGTTTGCCTGTTTGGGCGTTCTGCTCATGACACTCGCCGGCGGCAAACTCCCTTGGATTGCACTGTCACTTGCGGGAACATTCAGCGCATATGGAGTCATCCGTAAAAAAACCCAACTCAAAGGAACAAGTGGGACAGCCTTGGAGAGCCTGCTCCTCATTCCTGTCGCAGGTGTTATCCTCTTTCAGCCCCAACTGGCTCCTGTATCGGTCATGCATATGAACGACCAAGAACTCCTCATTAAAACCTTCTTACTCTTGAGCATTGGCGGAGCACTCACTGCACTTCCACTCGTCTGGTTCGCAGAAGCAGCACGGCGGCTTCCCCTCAGCACGCTCGGATTCTATCAGTACATCTCACCAACGTTTCAATTTCTCATCGCGGTCTTTGTCTTCAAAGAACCATTCGACACAACAAAATTCTTAGCTTTCGCATTTATCTGGACTGGACTCGCAATCTTTGCCGTTGACTCGACAAAACACGTGGGAAAAACACTAAATACAACTCAGACTCAGCGCAATTGACGTTCGAGTTCGTCAACCTGCGTGCGTAGTTTATCGATTTCGTGCGACAAGGAATTGAGTTCTCTAAAAGACTCCAAAGTCTTCCAAAGACCACTCACAGCAGCAGAGACGTTCATTTGCACCAAGCGAGGATTCTCGCTCGATGTGAAAATGAAGCTCACCGGTAATGCATTATCAAAAAACTGGTCGATTCTTTCGAGCCACGAGGACGTTGTCTGAGTTTCACCACGTGAGATAGGAGCTTTGTCAGAGTTCTGAATTAAAAGAAGAATGGCTAAAAGCTGGGGAAGAGGCATTCGTTTTTCCAACTCTGCCAAAAGACGCTGAAGCTCTTTTTGCGCACCCTTCAAAGACAAAGGAAGAATCATGACCACAGGTGACCCCATGTAGGGAAGAGCATCTAAAACATTGGTCCACTCTTCATTCTCAATCATACGAACGCCGGGAACATCGCGAACGGCATGTTCTATCAGATCCTGTTCCGCCAGAGATCTGGACTCGAATTCTTCAGATCGAACAAGCACGCACATCGACACAACACGACTCCGGTTTAAGTTTCAATTCCCAAACTCTGCGCATAGTCAAGCAGAAACTGAATCTGCGGATCTTCGGGATCAACCAAATCCCTGACTGCGCGCATAGCCTCGCCAATGTCTTTCGATTTGCTGCGTCCACCTGAAAGCAATGACTCACGTGCGGCATGAAAGATAAAGTTTTGGCCTAACAGAGCGAGTTCCTGCGGCTGTATGTCATCGCGCAGCTCAAGCACCAAAGGCACAAGATCACGCCAACGCGCCGAAGTTTCAGTCCATCGAATTTGCGCACACATGGATGTTCCGCTCATAACTTTGCCACACAGTTTTGATTGAGATTTTTTACTCATACCTGTGAGACGTCCAGACAAAATGCCGTTTTGGTACAAAACGAGCATCCAGTCTCCTGCCAAATTACGCTTTCCATCAAGTCGACTGAGCGCCGGATTCAGTGTTGGATAATGTTTCCTGTATTTCCTAATCAGCCCGTCATCGAGAGGTCCAACAGTTGCATATTCGGTGACCGGCGGATGACCAGCTGTCAAAGACTGAACCGAAAGTCTTGGATATAAACGCAGTCCAACAAAACACAAATCAAAAACATTCGAGGCTTCTGGCACAGCTTGCTTCGCCGCAGCGGCTTGACTCAAAAGAAAAAGAATCGCATCACCGCCGGCGCCCGTTTCGTTCAATTGACAAAAGAACTTATTTTGCTTGTTGAGTTCAACCAAATGAGACAAAGATTTATCCCAAGTTAATTCTGCTTTTGGCTGAACTATTTTGGAGCTCGCAAGTTGGCTGAGCTCTGCAATAATGTCTTTGTCAGCGCTCGACAAAAATGATTGCAATTCACCAATTTTAGATAACGGCTCTTTGAACGCCGGAACAGCGGCTGCTGCATGAGAATATTCAACAATTGTGATGAGAGAAAGCGATAACAATCGGGACAAGAGCATTCCATGAAGAACCTTTTCTTGGGGCTCGCTCTCTGGAACAACTCTCACCATCCGCTCAAGAATAATCGCCAGTTCTGCAAGCGATTCTTTGACAGCCTTGTTGGACGCTGCCTTCGCTTGAGAACGACCAGCGAAGGGCAGCAGCGCTTTGCGCACGGCAAAAACACGCGACAACTCGTACGCCACAACAGCCAATCCTTGCTGGCGTGCTTCCGGAGGTAAACGCATTAAAAGCTTTTTCCAATCTTCGCGCGTATCAAGTTCTTCAGGCTGCAAATGAATCAGAGCAAGTGCCGCTGTCAGTTCGGCAGATGGAAGAAACCCTTCCGGATACAACGCTCGGTCGTTCTGCAGAGACAAAAGAGCACGCGCATACTTTTGAGGATCTCGGCTAATTTTGCCCTCAAGCAAAACTTGGTAATTGCGCAACGCATCGGGTGTTGAGCCTAAAAGTTTTGCAGCTAGAGGCTTGTCATTGCGGACCAGTGTTCGAGCAGGACGCAATACCTTCATGCCGACCCACAACAACACCGCACCCAAAAACGCAAGAACAAGCAGAGCTGCCCACTCACGCCATCGACCCCGCGCAGCGCGAGCTGCCTGCAGAGGATTCAATCCACCAAGGTCAGGTGGAGGATCCACACGCCGCTCGGAATGACCGGCCGAAGGGTGAGCCGGAGCGTCGTTAGGCACATCCAAAGACAAAATTTCCTCGAGAACTCCGTCTTCCGCAAAATCGTTGAACCATTCGACAACAAGAAGGGGGGACATGCCCTCGGGCGAAATCCACATGACAGAATGAAAAATCTGGGGTTCTTCTTTAAATAATTCAAGGATGTCATGGGCACTCATTGGACCCATGACAGTCTCTTCAGTTATCAGCAGGTGCATTCGCTGGGATGTCTGCAAACTCGAATTTCCCCCGCTCCCCGGTTTCTGCACAGTCAAGTGTCACCTGCCCGAGGTCATCTCACAACGTCGAAAACGAAACAGGACACTAGGAGAAGTTTGCCTTCTAACGTATGATCAGCCAAAACGCGCTGAAATCAAACTAAGGTGAATCTGATGGCGAACAACGCTGGTCATTCCCCCAAAAAAGATCTCATTCCACCAAACGTGGTCGCATTCGTTGCAGGAGTGCTTTTGGCGTTAGTGGTTGGCCTCATATTTCGCAAGGTCATCGACAAAGTAGCTCCCGACCGTCGGCAGACCGCACTTCGCGCACAAACACCTCCCGAAACAGCACTCCAAGAGGAGCAAAAGGCAACGTCTGAGAAGCTCAATGACGTACCTGAAGCAGCGGCACAAACTGCGCCTTCGGCGGGAACATCCGCCGAAGGGACTGCAAACACAAACCCGACTGAAAAAAATCAAGCAGGCACCAAAACTCCCTCACAAGCGCCGGCTTCCGATGAAAAGCTCGCTGCTGCCCAAAAGGCGAAGCCCTCGGCCCCCCCCTCCGAAGATCTTGATGCCGAAACAACTAAACTCGGTGAAGTCGATTATCTTGCTTGGCGCCGCACCATGAAATCTCTCGAAGAGATGATCTCCAAGCAAGGAATTCGAGTGACTGCGGTCACGCTCACTCCGCGTTATAGGCATCAGGCTAAAAGTATAGCCATTACCCGTGGTCAGTTTCTTGATGTTGTCTCGCGCAAGGTTCCTGCAAATCTTCCAACACGACAGAACAATCTGGGACTCGTCTTTCATGCGCTCGGACCAGCGGATTTCGACTCCAAACAATTTGCCAAAGCAGCAAGTGAATCGGGAACACGTTTGGAGTCTCTCTGTCGTCCGCCTTCTGACGTCGTCTCTACCGCGGGTGTCGAGCGTGTCACCGTTATTGTGAGTAACACTCCAACCTACTTCAGGTGCCTGCAAGACTGGCTTTCAACAAATCCCGACCTAAAAAATGTTCTTGAACTCAGTTTGATTGGCTTTACCCGTGGGCCTACTTTTTTTGGCAGCATCACATCAGACAAGAAACTTTTCTCGCTGCAAATGTGGAATCCAGATTGGCTGGTCGACAACACCGTTGCCATGGATGAAACAGGCCGTGAAACTCCCGCGCAAAAAAGGACACTCAGATTGGCGAATGTGACTCGTGCGCTGGGTCAACCGTCGGATGTACGTATGCAGATTCCGGCATCGACGCGGCCTCTCGCAGGTCCGCTCATCGAGCCCAAAGATCCTACACCAGCTAAACCCTTGGTCATCGGCAATTTTGCGCTTGTGCCGTCTCATATGCCTCGCGGAACATTAATTGCGACCGCCTACACATCGGCACAACAAGGCCGTGGCAAAAGTGCGTCCGTGACTCCTCCGGGACCAGGACGAGCCCGTGCACTCGTGCTCGCCACTCAGGGCAAGAAGCTTCAATTCATGACCGTGACTCGAGAATGAGCTCCGAATGAGCACAGCGGTTTATCGCGATGACGAACATAAAGTCGCAGAAAATGTTCAATGGCTTGTACGTCTGGCGGCGATGTATCTGTCATTGCCCGTTTTGCTTTTTGCGCTTGGTTGGCTCAACACAGGTGCAGCACTCATCACCATTCTTCTCTTGGCCTATGCTCTTTTCACAAGCTGGCACATACACGAATCAACAACACCTTTCTTAGAAGTCGCTCGCAGGATTTGGAGCAATAACGCAGCGGCTTTTACTGTTTTGATGATCTGGTGTTGTTTGTCGGGTACAGGGGGTATCGGGTATCAAAACTCAGATTATGCCGCGAGCAATGCCCTTCTCAAGGACCTCATCCAAAATTCTTGGCCCCTCAGGCTGAACGATAACGTTCCTTTGGTTTATTATGTATTTTACTACCTTCCCGCTGCCGCAGCTGGAAAGCTGTTCGGATGGCAACTGGCAAACGTTTTTATTTTTCTGTGGACTTATTTCGGTCTGCTGCTAATTTGGAGCATTTTTTCAATCGCCATTCGGCTTGATAGTCTTTCTTCGGCACGCAAGGTTCTAGCCACAACTGCATTTATTTTTGCAGGTGGATGGGATTTTTTTGGTGCTCTGTTGAACTACGCTCCAAACGTTCTCAACTTGGGAGCTCATATTGAATGGTGGGCCTCAATTGGCCAATTCTCCAGCCACACCACCCTGCTCTTTTGGGTCCCTCAGCACTCAATCGCTCCCTGGATCGTGACGGCAGTTCTGCTGCTGGTGGTGGAAAGAAATCTGGGACGTCAAGTGCTTTGGTTTCTTGCTGCACTTTCGTTTTTGTGGAGCCCAATGGCAAGTCTCGGGCTTGTTCCGTTTCTTGCTGTGATCTTTATTCGTGACGTTTTCAATCAACAATCAATTGCTCTCAACAGTGCGAACTTTTTTGCGGGACCTATTCTAGCCCTGTTGGGACTTTTCTTTTACTCTTCGAATGCGTTTAAATTTCCCTTGCAGTGGCAATTCGAAACTCCTTCGTTCACTCGAAATTTTGTGCTTCTATTTCTTCTCGAAACTATTGCATTCTCGCTCCCGTTTTTTATTCAACACTTCAGATCAAAAATTTATCTCAACCGCATTGATTTGCCTCCTCCCGAAAATCTCTCCACCGTGCAAAAAAACTTCGGATGGACTGCAATCATAATTCTCGCTCTTCTTCCAACCTTTAAATTCGGAATCATGAATGACCTCTGTATGCGAGCATCAATTCCAGCTTTGCTTGTTTTGTTTTCTTTCTGGGTGCGCATACTGCGTCGCGAGTTTACTTATCAGTACTTAAAAATTGCAGTCACATTGATTTGTGTTCTTTTCGGAGCAGGCTCAGGCATGAGTGAAATCTATCGTTCGTTAGCCAACTACTCACTTGGAGCACCTGATTTAAACAGTGTTTCGACGCTGCTCGGCGCACAAAATAACGATGTCATTGAGCAACGTGCCGGCCGTTTGGACTCGTTTTTTTGGCGCTGGATTGGTCCACAAAGCCGAAACGCCAACCTTCCAAAGTGATTCTGTCCAACCGTCTTTGTTAAAACTCAGAACGAGTAATCACGCCATCTGTCGCAATCTAGAAACTCTGAAATCATTGTGAGCTGCGCATAGACAAGTGTCAGAGCAGCACCTTCCGAGGTCACAAACACACCCGCACGCGTAAATGCGTCGAAAGTTCGTGAGCCAAACACACTGCTCAGCTGGCTTTGCACGAGCATTTGTCCTCGAAGAAATGCAGAACGGTGAAGTTTAACGGCATGGGAGATAAGTTCATCCCGGGCAAACAGACCTGCATCCTGAACCAGTTGAATTGCCGCACCGAGTTGGACGCCGTAAATCTCGATTTCTGGTTTCACGAGTCCAGCAATCCAGCTCAGCGTTGCAATCGATTCCGGATCAGCATTTAAAGTCACCGTTTGCGTTTGGCGGTCTAAAAGGACCAACCCCATCGAAGCAAAGGTCTCAAGTGCAGCATTCGCAATGGCTGCCGTTGAGGTCGATTCAGGCCAAAAAAGCTCATCCTCCCAAAGCAATCGAAGGGATGCTAGCTGCACTTCGATTGCCTGAAGAGTCAAACCAGACGTCTGCGGTTGGGTGTGACCCTCTCGAATCAAACCACGCTCCAGAATCGTCGCAACTATTCCAGGTATAGCGAGCAGATGAAAAATTGTCCCGCGATACCACCAAAGGTTGAGTTGGGCAGACTCCGCTGGCTTGATGTAAGTTTGGCCACTTTCATCGCGCAAGGACTGCAAGAATCCCCACTTCAACGCCGATGCCACCAAATCCGAAGGTCTCTTCTTTGCTTCATCAGAAACAGACCTTTGATTCAGTCCACTGGTAATAATTTCGATTTCTCCAGAAGCTTCTTCGGTCTTGGATTCGCCTGCCGAAATCGACCAACCTACAAGTTCACCGCAGCGTTCAAGAATCTGCCTCAGCGTCTGAATCTTTTGTAAACAAAGATCAGCGCGCATCCCATGAACGGCACCTTCGTTACTGCGCGGATGACTGAGAATCACTGAAGCAAGCAGGGCGGTATCGGATGCAGTCGCACAGGAGTTGATGCCCTGATTAACGCGTCTTGCCAATTCGCGCACCATCGCTTGAGCACGTGAATCGCGCGGGTCAAAGTCTGCACGCAGCTCCGTAAGATTTTCGGGCAAGGTCACACGCTCAAGTGGAGTGACTGGAAGGAGCGGCCATTATCCGCGCCGAAG